>DAIUBX010000091.1:0-8595 GCA_036846465.1 Bernardetia sp. | reverse complement strand
AAGACGTTGATAATGGGGGAAAAATAAAAAATAAATTTCGTGCGTTTGCCCTATAAGATTATATAGAATGGCAATAAATATATTGAAGAGATCACTAAAGATTTCATTGTCTATACTTCATTAGGAGATGGAGAGTGGTATCTATTTGGACCAAATACACATAATTAGTTATTTTTAATCCAAAGAAAAAAATGAAAACTAAAGAACAAGAAATAAAAGAAATACAAGCATTTTGTGATTCTATAAAAAATGTGAAAGTTACTTATAATCCAGAATTGGATAAACGTGAAGGGGTTTCGCTTTTTCCAGAAAAAGTAAGAAAGGCGAAAGAAGTTATAGCAAAAGGAGGTTTACCTAAAGAATATTTATTACGAACAGATAGCAAGACAAAAAGAAGAGAAAAAATAAATAGTTTAAAGAATCGTTTCTTATAAAAAGGCTTTGTATCATTTCCGATGCAAAGCCTTTTTAGGTATTTTTGTTTTAATTATTAGCTAGTTGAATGAAATATGAAAAAAATAATAGTTGTAATTGTATTGATTTTGATAAAAATTCCTCTTTGTTTTTCACAAATTGGTTATAATGA
This sequence comes from Bernardetia sp., assembly GCA_036846465.1. GTDB lineage: Bacteria > Bacteroidota > Bacteroidia > Cytophagales > Bernardetiaceae > Bernardetia. The sequence continues at coordinate 8,009 of DAIUBX010000091.1, read as the reverse complement.
AAAAGAATATTTTTTGAATGGAAAAGAAGACTTCAAAAACGAAAAATATAGAAGTGCTTTGTATTATTTTGATGAGATAAAATCAGAAAATTCTCTCAATCAAGACGCAAAATATTATTCTGCTATCTGTAAACTTCACTTGCATTTACAAGAACAGGCTTTGAGTGAATTGAAGACTGTAAATACAAATCATCTCAAAGAAAATACACATTATTTTTATTGGTTGGCAGAAGCTTATTTTCTTAACGAACAGTTTGGGAATGCCTTAGAAATGCTCAAAATTTATGCAGATCAAAATCCGAAAAGTAGAATAGAAACGTATGATAGACTTCTTTCTCATCTCAGAACAGCTTTAGAACTCTATCAAAGACCCGAAAATTACATTGTTCGAAATATGGGACAGCACGTCAATTCTCCTTTTCATGATTTTGGAGTGAGCAAAATTCCTTTTTCTGATAATCTGATTTATAGTAGTAATCGTCTTACTTTTAAAGAAAAAATTACTGACCGTTACGACACCGAAATATTTACGCTCTACAATGCAAAAATAGAAAAAGATGGAACAATAGAAGAAATTGAAGAATGGAATAAATCGGAATCTTTAGATTCTCAATTTAGTGTTTTGCAGATTTTGAAATATGAATTGACAAGTAGTGACAAAACCTTTCTTATTTCTCAAAATGGAGATTTAAAAACCCTCAAGCGTGAAAAAGGAGTGTGGCAAACCCCTCAATTATTTTCTCAAACATTGAGTGAAGAAAAAGGAATTCAAGAATATGCCTGTCTGTCAAATGATAAAAAAATGCTTGTTTTTGCTTCCGATTATAAATCAAAAGGAAATTATGAACTTTTTGTAGCTACCAGAACAGATACAAAAAATGACTTTGAAAGACCAAAAATACTAGATAAAATAAATTCCAAATCAAGTGAAGTAACGCCTTTTTTGGACAGAAATAATACACTTTATTTTAGTTCGAATAGAGAAAATTCAGCAGGTGGTTTTGATGTTTTTAAAGCCGAATTTGATACTACTTCAAAGGAATGGAAAGAGCCTTTAATTCTTCCTTATCCAATAAATAGTGTGGCTGATGAGCTTTATTTTAGTATCGATAATTCGAATAATCAAACCAATCAACTTGGTTATCTTGTGTCAAATCGTATCAATGGACAAGGAGGAGATGATATTTATGAAGTCTTCTTTTTTGATTCGGTAGAAGTAAAAGGACAGTTCAGAGAACGAACGCTAGAAAGAAAGCCTGTCCAAGATGCTATGATTCTCTTTAAAAGTTTAAATTATGCCATAGATAGCACAACTTTTCAAACCAAAACAGATGAAGAAGGAAATTATAAAATTAATATTCCAATAATTTTGAAAGACAAAGTAAAAAGTAGAGAACAAAGTATTTATCAACAAAAAAATGAAACTATCTTTGATATAGAAATTCGTCATCAAAACAGACTTGCTTATCAAGACCAAATTTCATTAAATCCTCATATTCTTGCTCAACGAAATTCTAAAAACTATACGATTAATGCATATTTGTATGTTGAAGAAGAAGAGGTTTATAAGAATGATAATCAATCAGAAAATAAAAAAATACTGAAAAAATTAGCTGATAACTCAAGCATAGATAAAAGTAAAGGTATTATACTGAAAAATATTTATTTTGAGAATGGAAATGCTATTTTGAAATCAGAATCTTATCAAATGTTGAAAGACATGGCTGAGTTTTTAATTGAAAATCAATCATTGAATTTAGAAATCATCGGACATACAGATAATATAGGAAATGCTTCTCAAAATCTGATTCTTTCTAAAGAAAGGGCGCAATCTGTCATAGACTTTTTGGTAAATAAAGGAGTAGAAAAAGAAAGACTAAAAGCCAATGGATACGGACAAGAACGACCAATAGCCAGTAATGACGATGAAGAAGAAGGACGAGAACTCAATAGAAGAATTGAAGTGAGAGTATTAGAGTAAACTTTTCAGATAATAATCTTTTAATTGTAGTGTCTGCATAATTTGTTTTTACTTACTTAATCGGAATAATATCCTCATAATTCGTAAAACGAACAGGATTAAGTGAGGTTACGTCTCTGTTTACAATCGCAAAACCTGTAATTATGCCATTTGTAGCAATAAGAGGGAAAAATTCTAATTCATAATATGCATCTTCAAATTCTGAGTTTTTGATATTTGAGACCATGGTAAATGATTCGCCATTCAAAGCACGTTCATAGTATGGCTTCCAATATTCTAATTGTGCTTGTGTCAATATTTCTAAAATATTTGAACCTGTTGGCACTTCTGTTCCTTTTAGTCTTCGAAGCATAGCAGAATATGAACGATTCAATACTTTAATGTTATACTCTTTATCAAGAGCCAAAATCATACTCTTAGTACTATTTACGACGGCTTCATAATTGGTGAGTCGTTCTTTCAAATCTCTTTGAATACGTTCTAGTTCTTCTTGTGTAGTTGTGAGTTCTTCCATACTTTGACGCATTTCTTCTTCTTGCGCTCTCATTTGTTCTGCATACATTTGAGACTCTTCTAAGAGTAATTTTGTACGCTCATTGCTTCTTACATTGGAAAGTGTGGCAGCAATACTTTCAGATAATTTAATGACAAAAGCAAGTTGATATTCTTCAATTGGTTTGAAAGAAGCAATTTCAATTACTCCATGTACTTCATCATTCGAAATCAAAGGAACAATCAATAGATAACTCGGTGTAGCTTCTCCCAAGCCAGAAGTAAGACGAATATAATCAGAAGAAATTTGATTAAAATATAAATGACCTTTTTCCATAACTGCTTGTCCTAAAAGACCTTGTTCGACAGGAATAGATTGTTGTACAAACTTTTGTTTGTTGTAGGCATAAGCAGCTTTCAAAATTAGATTTACCTTTGCATCTTTTTTATCTCCTTCTTTTTCTAAGCTATAAATTCCACCTTGATTAGCTCCCAAATAATGAACTAAATTAGAAATAAGTTGATAGGAAAGAGCTTCCATGTCTTGTGCATGTTGTCGCAAAATATCTGAAAACTTTGCTGTTCCTTCATTTGCCCAGTTTCTTCGTTTGTCTTCTTCTGAGTTTTGTTTTAGGTCATCTCGCATCTCTAAAAGGGCATATCCTAGTGTATCTTTTTTACTTCTTACTTCAAATGTTTCATCAAAATTTCCTTTTCCTACTTGGGTTGCAAAGTCTGTAATATGTTCCAAACCTTGTGAAAAACGACTTAAATCTTGAATTAAACTCCCTACTTCATCATGAGAGGTAGCCAAAAGTGTACGAGAAATATCTCCTGCTGCCAAACGATTAATAAGCTGACGAATTTTGAGAAGAGGGTGTAAAGAAGTCTTAATAACAAACCAATATCCTATACTAATGGCAATGGCATTAATTAAAAAGAGGGCAACCATCCAATAACGTAAACGAATTTGGTCGTAGTATAAGCGAGTAGAAAGCGAGTTTTCTAAGTTTCTGTTGAGTAAAATGAGTTTTTCAGCATTTCGAATGATGAAGTTTACATCAGGGATAATATTTCCATTCAAAACATTATCAAACTGATATTCCATTTTTCTGTAATTGATAGAAAGAGTTGTATTTGAGCTACTTTCATCAAACGAAAAATCATCTAATCCTCCATCCAAACCACCTAAATTTCCTAGAGAAAATAAATCTTCTTCTGCAGGAAGTTGTGTGGTCGTACTTGCTTTTTCAGGAATATAATAGACCAATACGCTATCGTGGTGCAACTGACTGGTTGTTCTTATTTTGGTAAATCGTTTATCAAATTCTTTCCAAAGGCGTTGAAATGCTTGTAATTGATTATTAATATCTTTTCCAATAGCTTCTACTTTTATTTCTTCATCAAAACGAGCTTTATATATTCCTCCATTTTGAAGAATATATAAATTAGAATTAATTAAAGCTACTCGGTTGCTAAGGTCATTAAGGTCGGTTTGTTGGTTTCCATCTACTACATTTCGGAGGTAAAAAATGGCTTGTTGAACTGCCATTCCATTGCGTTGTGCAATGTCTAGTTTTGTACCATCATCTAAAATATTATTATCTAATCGAAAAACTAAAAAATAGTGAAGCAAAAGCATAACAAACAACCCTGAAAACAGAATTGCTAATTTTTGACTAATTTTTAGATGTTTGATGTTCATAACTTAAAAAAATTCAAGAGCCTAAGGGTTTTTAAAACTCTTAGGGGCTAAAAACTTATAACGAGACTAAAAGATACAAAAAGAATTTAGGAGTTTCAATATTTGGAAAGTAAATTTAATAAACAAAATTATATCTTGCTGTAGTCTTTGAGTGTAATTTTGATAAATTAAACTAAAAAATTCCTATAAATCACACTTTTTGCTTACTTTCACTTAATTATTATATTGAAAATCTTAGAAAAAATTAAAATCACGCCTTTGTTGATGTTTTAGCAATAGTAATATCAACAAATACACAGACTTTTATTGTATTATGATTTGGAACAACGACTTAGGTAGTATTGAAACCGTATTTATTATTATTTTTTTGCTTTTATACGGTCTTTATATTTTCAGAACTCATAAAAAGGCTACGTACCTTCGTGCTTCTTCCAAGTACGTTTGGATTAAATTTATTTTGCGAAGTGGCTATTTTATTTTACTCATTTTGGCTCTTCTTGGGCCTTCTTTTGGCGAAACCAAACAAGAAGTAAAGAGTGTAGGGAAAGATATTTTTTATCTTGTAGATTTATCTCGTTCGATGGATGCAATAGACATTCAGCCTTCAAGAATGGAGCGTATCAAGCATGAACTCAAAGGAATTACGGCAGCTTTTCCGTCAGACAGACAAGGAATTATTATTTTTTCATCCGAAGCATTCCTTCAATGTCCACTCACAAGTGACCAAAGTGCATTGCGATTGATTTTGGAATCTCTAAATACAGGACTTGTACCGAGTGGAGGAACTGATTTTGCACCACCTTTGAAAATGGCTTTAGAAAAATTTGCAAGTGATAAAGAAACCAAAACAAATTCAAAAATTATCATTATGATAAGTGATGGAGAAGATTTTGGAGAAGAGACAGATGATGCTATCGATGAAATTGAAGATTTGGGAATCAAACTTTTTGCTTTAGGAATCGGCACAGAACAAGGAGGAAAAATACCATCTGGAAGTGGATTTAAAAAAGATGATAGAAATGGAGAAACAATTATTACAAAACTAAATCCATCAGACTTAAAGGATCTAACCAGTCAAACAGGAGGAAAGTATTTTGAAATTGGAGAAACTCAAAATGATGTTCAGCGTTTAATAAATGCCATTCAAGCTATTCAAGGAGAAGTCAGAGGCGTAAAACAAATTGATACGACGACAAATAAATATTATTATTTTCTCTATGCAGCTCTGTTTTTGGCAATTATTGATGTTTTGTTTACTGTAAAAGTGATTAAGATTTAAAATCTTACTAACTGAATTTTTAGTGTTATTCAAAAAAATCAAAGTGAGGGAAGTTTTATTAAATTAGTTGCTGGGTAATAAGTTTGTGTAATTAAAATTAAACTTTAAAAGTTCTGATTTTATTAGAACTTTTATATATTAGTAAACGTTTATGGAAATAGTAGGTAAAAAGCGACTTGAAAAACTTAAAAGAAAAAATAAAGGGAATATAGCTTTGAAAACGGCTATTGATAATTTGATAAGAGATTTAGAAAATCATACTTTTCAAACACAAGGAATTAAAAAATATACGACCAGATGCAGATTGTGTTCATTCTGATGGTTTTTATTTTTTCGATATTCGTATTCACAGAACATTAATTCTAATTGAATTTGAAGAAGATGGTGAGGCTACTATTGTTTGGTGTGATTCCCATGATAAATACGAAGAAACATTTAAAAATAACAAAGATACAATTCATAAATGGTTGAAAGACCATGGATTGATAAATTAAATTTCAAAAATATGCAACAAGAATATAAACAAACGTATGAATCTATTTTAAGAAGAGGATATATTTCTAATGAATTAGAATTAGAACGTGCTTTTATTATAGAAAGAAAACTTCGCTTAATGAGTTCAGAAAATTCAAAATATAAAGAAATTAGAAAACAGTTGCGTAGTATTATAAAAAAATATGAAACAAAGAATTGGAGCAATGATTCAATCATTACAGAAGAGAAGCTAAAAGAAAGTGATTATGCTGAACTTCTTGCTGAAAAAGAAAGGTTGTTTTTAGCCAAACGAAAGGAAATAATTAGAGCAAAGTTGGTAGAACTTAATCTAAACCAACAAGATTTGGGTAAAATACTAAACCATAGTAAATCTTATATTTCTGAGCTTATGAATGGAATTTACCCATTTACTAGAAAAGATTTACTAATTATTCATCGTTTGTTAGATATAAAAATTGAAGATTTGATGCCTTTAATATTTTCTTTAGAAGATATTAACAAGATAGAAAAAACGATGTTGCAATTAGGAAGAAAAGATTTGATTTCTAGATTGGATTCCTTGTTACATGAACCCACTCGTTTGTTTCCTCATTATCTTGATATAATTCAGCATAAAGAGCAGCAAAATCTATAATTTGCTGTTTTTTTCGTTCTTCTAGTAGATTAAGAGCATACGAAAATAATTCATCTGCACTTTCAAATCCAAAAAGAGAATGATTTTGAAGTAAATTAATTTCTTCTTTACTGACTATAAAATTAGCTGATAATTGCATAATAAATCAAATTTAGTAATTGTAAATCCAATGTAACGAAAAAAATATTTTTTTTTAAATTATCATTCAAAAAAAGTCTAACCTTAAATGAGATTAGACTTTTTTTGTACATTTTGTCGTCGTTTGTGGATACACAAACGATATATTTATCAAGCCTTTACTTCTAATTCACTAATAGCTTTTTCAATTCTAGCAGAAACTTCTTCTTTGCCTAAAAGAGTAGCTACTTCCATCAAATCAGGGCCTGAACCTGCACCCGTCAAAGCAAGTCGCAACGGAAGCATAACAACACCCATTTTTACACCTGCATTTGTGGCAGCATCATGAACGAGTTGCTTAGTTTGTTCGGCATCATTTAATGATTCTGTATTTTTCAAAACTTCTATAAAAGAGTTTAATCCTTTTACAGCGTCAGCATTCCATTTTTTAGAAACTAAATCCATATCATATTCCGAAGGAGCTTGTAAAAATACTTGAGAACCTTCCCAAAAATCACTCATAAATACAGCTCTTTCTTTGAGCATTTCAGCTAATTTTTCTAAATAAGAAGTATCAGCCAAAGAATTAGAAACCATTTTTGAAGCTAAATAAGCAGCAATTTCATTATTTGGTTTGTTGCGTAAATAGTTTTGATTAAACCATTTTGCTTTATCAAAATCAAATCTTGCTCCTGCTTTATTTACTCTAGCAATATCAAAAATAGCTATCAATTCTTTCATTGAAAAACACATATGTTTCATAGGTTAAACACATGGCTCCTAATGCAATCCATACATTTGAAAAAACAATAAATTTGATTAAATTCAAGAATTAATTAATTTTAAACACCATATAGGATAAATAACCTAATGCAATTCCTAAAGCACTTCCTTTTAATGCGGCAAATGTTCTTTTTTGTTTACTAATTTGATTAAAACCTAAATAGTACATTTTATCATATTGTTCCCTAACTTTCATATTTGGGAATGCCCATGAGGCAGTTAAAACTAAAGGTACAGTGATTGGAAGTAAAGTAGCTGGTTTACCAAAAAAGCCAGCCTTAATATCCGGATTTTGAGAATTAATAAAAGCCTTTTCACTTAAATAAGTATCATATAACGAAAAACCGTATCCTATTGCCAAACTTGACCAAAAAACAATTCTTGGTCGGTATGTTTTTCTAGCATCATAGCTTCCTAAAGTATATCTTCTACTTTCATCTACCGTTAAAAAATTACCAAAATCAGGGTCGTAATTGTATACAATGTTTTCTTTTCCACTTTGCGTATACGAAAAAATCCTATA
>DAIUBX010000090.1:0-8606 GCA_036846465.1 Bernardetia sp. | reverse complement strand
TTGTATTCTTAATCCGTAGTTTTTAATTGACTTCGTCGTCTTTCAGTTCGTAATTATTCTTAAATTATCTATTTGTTTTCCAAAAATAATTTAATTTTTTGAAAAAGCTATCCCAGTTTTTGCCTTTGTCTTCTATAAAAAAGCTATGAATGGCATTATTTTTCATATAAATTTCTAATTGATAACGTCCTTTTAGTCCATAATAAAAAAGTAGTAAACCGACTGCCCCCAAACCCATTCCAATCCATAGATTTAGAGAACCTTTCATACTTGCTACAACAGAAAAAGATCCTCCAATTCCACCTAAAAGTAAAGGAAACATAAGGCGTTTGTAGTGAAGTTCTATTTTTGCGACTTGAGAAAGAATAAAACGTTTTTGTTTTCTCTCTCTTTTGTAAATAAGTGTTTTGTCGGTAAGTGTCCAACGAGAAATTAAATCGGTTTGAGTGGTAGCCTGTTCTTGTTCTGGAAAAGCTATCCAGAAAGGATTATAACTAGCATTTTGTTCGAAAGGAGTAATCGAAACTGTCTTTTGAGAAGTAGATTTTGAGTGGATGGAAGGAATAGAAACTGAATAAGCAGGTTTTGAAAAATAATTTTTTACTTCATTATTTCGAACCAAAAAATCCTTTGAAATGGAAGAAGAATCTGCTGAAACTTCTTTATTTTCTAAAGGATTTTTCTTAGACTGTAAAAAATTAAAAAATGACAAGATATTCAAAGTATTTTTTAGTGATAAATGAAGTACAATAGATTAAAATGAATTTTTGTGTAATTGTATTCCTCAATTCCCAATCTCTATTTCCTAATCTCCAAAATTACTCATAGTCATTCTCCCTTCCCTCGCCCCTAATCCCTTGCTACCAATTATTCAAATCTCATGTGTTTCATCGACTCACCTGATTGTGCAATACGTTGAAGCGTTTCAATTCCGACTTGTAAATGACGTTCTGCAAACTTTGCCGTAACTGACGAATCACTTTTTGAAGTCTTTACTCCTTCTGGAATCATTGGATTATCTGAGACCATCAAAAGCGCACCACGAGGAATTTCATTGACAAAACCAACTGTAAAAATAGTAGCTGTTTCCATATCAATTGCCATTACACGCATATCTTCTAAGTATTTTTTGAACCCTGTATCGTGTTCCCAAACTCTACGATTTGTCGTATAAACTGTTCCTGTGTAATAATCTAATTGATGATTTCGGATGACAATAGAAGCCGATTTATGAATACGGAAAGAAGGCAAAGCAGGAACTTCACTTGGCAAATAATCATTACTTGTTCCCTCGCCACGAATGGCAGCGATAGGCAAAACGAAACTTCCTAACTCATTTTTTTTCTTCAAACCACCACATTTTCCCAAAAATAACAAGGCTTGTATATCAATCGCAGAAAGCAAATCCATAACGGTTGCAGCCATTGCACTTCCCATTCCAAAATTGATAATGGTAATATTATCAGCCGTTGCTGTTTGCATAGGTTTATCTCTTCCGTTTACTTCTACCCCAAAACGCTCGGCAAATTTTTCTACATAACCAATAAAATTAGTTAGTAAAATAAATTCCCCAAAATCCTCTAAATTGCGTCCTGTATAACGTGGCAACCAATCTTTGACAATGTTTTCTTTCTTAGACATGTCATGTTGTGAGTGGTCTTCTTCGTATGAAGTCGTATAATTTTTTCCCAATGTACTTGTGTGTTTAATTAATAAATTTAGATTTCAGAAGTTAGATTTTAGAAGTAAAGCCAAATTCCTAATACAATTAGATTTATAATAAGAAGTGCCTTTTTTCTATTCACTATTAACTCTATTTCATTCAAAATTACAAATAAATAATTATAAAATTTTATAAAACGTGTTTCCCAAACTCCCACAGCTTAATATTCCTTCTTTTGAAGCCAAAATCAAGCAAGTAGAAAGTACTACTGACAAACTTACCGATAAGATAAGCCATAATTATCAAATTTTTGATATAATAAGAAAAAAATGGATTTTTCTAACTCCTGAAGAGTGGGTTCGTCAGCATGTCATTCATTTTTTACTTTCTCAAAAGTATTCTAAAAACTTGATGCAAATAGAAAGCGAACACCGTTTTCAAGAGCGTAGAAAACGAACTGATATTTTGATTTTTGATAGAATAGGAAAGCCTTTTTTAGTGGTAGAATGTAAAGCTGCTCATATTCCACTTTCTTCTGATGTTTTTTCGCAAGTTGCTGTCTATAATTATTGTATTGATGCACCTTTTGTGATGATAACCAACGGAATGCAATTAGGAGTTTTTGAGAGAGAATTTGATAAAAATGGCAATAATAATTCCTATAAAATGATTAAAGATTTGCCTGTTTTTTGATTTAGGATTAAAATTATCTCCAAAGAGAAAGTTTCGAACACATTTGATTCATTTGTTGAAATTCCATGTTCAAAAATTTTTCCATCACTTGCTCTTGAAATTCTAATCCTATCAAAATAAGCATTCCACTTACATTTCTTTCTCTAAAGCGAACAATAGCACCTACTTTTTTCTGTTTTTCGTTATAAACATCAGCCACAACTACATCAGCATTAGAGTTTTGTAAATTGATTACTCTAAAAGCTGATAGAATAAGCCCTTCTGAAAGGTATGTTTTACTAGCTTCTCCATAGGCTTCGTAAGTAAAATTGGCAGCCTGTGCCGAAGATTCTATCCAAATTAGCTCATGTAGCCACAAGTCAGCGTCTTCAAACTCATAAGTGTAAAGCAATGAACCATCCCCATAATCTTCTTTTTCTATTTCTTCTCCAGCACTTGCATTTTCATAAACAATTCCTAGAGGCTCTAAATTTTTTATGGTTGTGAATAGTTTTCTTTCATCATCAGAAATAATATTTTGAGAAAAAGAAAAATTTGTAAATCCACTTAGTAGAAATAAAAAGACTGAAAAAGTGATGGTAAGAATAAATTTATGCGAATAATTTATTGTATTTGGAGCTAACATATAAAAATATTTTTAAAAGTAGATAGAATTTTATTTTTTAGCAAATTAAGCAAATACTATTCTATTTCTTATTTTTTTTGTAAAAATAGTGGTTTATACGTAGCCATTTTTATGTTTTTATTCAAACACAATTAGATTCTTTAGGGTTTAGGAGAGGGAAGACGATTTTCTATGTATATTTACAAAATAATTAGCGGATTACTGACCAATGAAATGATTAGGATTATCAAACCACCATTTTTTATTTGACACATGAAATTTTTTATTTTTTTATTAGCTGCTTTTTTTATTAGCTTTTTCTCTTTTGCTCAAAGCTCAGATGGAGACTTTGATTATGAAACGCAATTTGTTTATGGAATCAATTTGAATACACAATCAGGTTTGATTGGTGGCTTTGCTTTTCGTTATTCAAAGGCGATTAACGAAACAATGTATCATAGTTTTTCATTAGAATTGACAGATGTAAGACACCCAAAAGAGCAGCGTCGTCCAAGCCGATTGACAGGAGAATTTTTTACACCTGGTAAGCGCAATTTTTTGTATGTTTTGCGTCCTCAGTATGGCAGAGAATGGGTTTTGTTTAAGAAAGCAGAAGAGCGTGGCATTCAAGTCAATGCAATTGGTGCAATTGGTCCTACCATTGGTATTGTAGCTCCTTATATTATTGATTATCAGTTTACAAATGAAATAATACGAACAGAACAATACGACCCTGCTACACATACTTCTTTTGAGGCTGTTTTAGGAACAGGTTCGTTTGCACAGCGTCTAACAGATGCCAAAATCCAGTTGGGTGCAAGTCTGAAAACTTCTTTGGCTTTAGAATTTAGTGCTTTCAAAGGTTCTCAAGTTGGTTTTGAGGCTGGAATGATGATAGATGCTTATTCTAAAGAAGTAGAAATTATGGGTTTAGCCCAAAACAAACAGATTTATCCGTCTGCATTTTTTACGCTTTTCTATGGAATCAGCAAATAAGGCATAAGAATTAAATAAACTGCTACTTTTTATTTGTTAATTGATTGATAATTAGTAAGTTAAATTCGTAATTTTTAATTTTTAATTCGTAATTGTTCCTAATAGAATCATAATTTAAAATAAATACAGAATAAATTTAACGATATTTATATTTGCTTGGATTAATTCTTGTAAAATCAGTATTTGTTAAATTAATTTACCCCAAAAAACATTATTTTACGCTAATAGAGTTATTTTTACCTCATTATCTTTTTGTGAACTAATTTTCTTTTAAAATCTTATATCTCATGATAAGTATCAAATGTTAGTATGTTGTTACTTATCTCAATCTATTTTCAAATTTACAATTTTATGCTATACTCATTTTTTTCCTCTCACTCAATGAGAATCTTCCAAAATACACTTTCTAAAGTCTGTTTTGTTTTATTGGTCATATTTTCTTCATCTGTATTTTATTCGACAGTATATGCTCAAAAAAAATCAGACATAACTGAAGAAGAAAAACAAAAAGCCAGAGATAAAGCTGCAGAGGTAATTATTAAGAAAAATTTAATGGAGTTTTCAGAGGCTTACTCAAAATTAGGCGAAACCAAAGATGTAAAAGCTGTCATGGAACACATGGTAAAAGATGTTACTTCTACTCTTGTTACTTTTAATATTTCTGACAGAGGTTCGGTGCTGAATAGTGATTACGAAGGTTTCTTGAGTTATTTGACCAAAATTACACGTACAGAAGGGTTAAAAATCAATTATGCTGTAAAAGATGTATTGAGAAACGAAGTAAAAGGAGCAATTGGAGTAATTATTTATGTAGTAGAATATGAAATTACAAAAGATAAAGAAATTTGGTCTAAGGGAACTGAAACAGTTTCGATGGTTTTTAGAAATGAAAAACAAACTGGAGATTGGAAGATTGCTCATTATTCAGTGATTGGAACAGAAGATGAGCGTATCAAGGGAGTTTGTTCTTGTGAGCTTTACAAGTCTAGTACAGGTGTAAATTCAGGAAATTATTTAGTCAAAACGATTGTTCCTAGTGGTAAAAATTATTCTACTCTAGTGAGTAATTTCGAATTTATATATGAAAATCAAGGTGGACAAGGTGGTGAACGTACTATCAGAGTGGGCGATAATTCTTACAAATGGACACAGACTGGTGATATTTTCAGACAAAAAGCAGATGGAACACAAGGAGAGTTAGTTGCCAAATCACACCCTAACGATGAGGTACTAGCAATTATGTCTATTCTTAAATATGATGTTTATTCAGAGAGTTGTACAAATATTAATCTGAAAAGATAAGTTTTTACAAATTCATTAAGCAAAAAGCATTTTCTATTAATTAGGAAATGCTTTTTTATTTATGTTTACAGCTTTTCAGTCAGATCATAAACTACATAACCTGTCATTTCGTGAATAATTCGTCCCCATTTTGCCATAGCATCTTCTGTTGGAATCAAACTCAAAATAGTAAGTGTATTTTTTCGTTCGGTAGCTATAAAATCAGTTGAAAAACCATCTACTTCTAATTCTGCTTTTTCAAAACAACCCAAAGAACGTCTCAAATGAAAAGCCGAAGTAATGACTAAAATCTGATTCTGGTCGGTATTTTTTTGAAGATTTAAGTTCAATTTCAGGGCGTTTTTTTCTAAAAACTGTACTGATAACTGTGCATTTTCGTAAGTATTTTTTGATTTTGGTTCTATCAAAATATCTTCTTCTTTTACACACATATCTTTTAGCATGTCTTTATATTTGTAGGTTCTGATAGGCATTTTTTCTTCTCCAGTTACCAAATTTATTTCTTCTGACATACCAACAATCAATATTTTTTTGATTTTTCCTTCTTTATACAATCGAACAGCTTGTAAAAGTCTATCAATTCCTTGTGAGGCATAAATTCTGTCTTTTGGTTCTTTTCCTGCGTTACTCATTCCTGTCAAAACAATTCCAATTTCATAATTTTTTACTTCTTTTATAGGAGTTGGAGGGATTTCCCAAAGCAAATACATTTCGTTTGCTAAAAATGGATTCGTAAAAAGTAAAAACAAAATAACCCCTATTTTGAGCGATTTTATACGCCATTTTTTAGAGAAAACAGCAATCAATAAAAAAAGGGTAATCCAAGTAATAGGCATCAAAAAATAAAATAGTGTTTTGGATAAAAAGAAAAACATAATCGTCAGAAAATAGAAAATTGAAGAATAGGAAATGCTAAAGATAAGAATACAACTAAATAAATTTGGTCAGTAGTATTTTAATGACTATTTTTTCGTAATTTCGAAGTATTATCTGAAATATTGGATATACAAAACTGAACAAATCAAACTAGATTTTTTATCACTAAAAAAAATCTAATTAAAACTTTTGAGAATTGTATTTTTGTTTTTACTTTAAAATAGTATATAAAATATTTTTTACAGTAAAAGCAAATAAAAATTATAGTAAAGACATTTTATAGAAAAATAATTTTATGTTAAAAAATATTATACTGCTATTTATCTTTTTTATTGGTGGAATTTTTCAAGCTACTTTAGTTTTTGCACAACAAGATGGTGCAGAAAAGCAGCTACAAAGAAAATTAGAAATTTGTGAACGGTATTTTGAGGATGGAGATTACAAAAAAGCACTTTTAGAAGCTGAAAAGCTCTATAAAAAAACACAAAAAAAAGGACGTTCAGATTTATCTGTAACCATAGAAAATTATCTAATCAAATATTACGAAGCAACTGGCGAACTGACAGCATTTCATGCTATGGTTAAAAAATTCCTTGAACATCGTAAAAAACAAGGTGAAGAAAGCAAAGGATATGGTTTGGCTCTTTTACAGGCTGCAAAATATTATGCTGAGTATTCATTTACACAACAAGCAGAAACTTATTTGGCAGAGGCTAGAAAGATTTTGGGTGAAAAACCAGCCGAAAATTATATCTTTTCTGATTTATATTATACTCAGATTCTTATTGATTTCCAACGTGGAAACTTCAAAAGTATATTAGATTATCAAATACAAGACTTATTGAGTGTTCGTAAATCACTCATACAAAAGGAAACTCAATATTATAGCGATGCTGCAAAACAAACAGTAACACGTTCTTTATCAGATAGAGAAGAAATAAGAAAAAAAACAGATTATGCTCAAATAATATCCTTACGAGCAGATGCTGCCCGATTAGCTGGTAGGTACGTAGAAGCAGGAAAGTATATAGAGGAAGCCGATAATTTCATCAAAACAGAATTATCTACTCGTCAGACAGCTTATATTCGTAATCAATATGTCAAAGTTCAGCTCATGATTGATAATGGAGATGAGCGAGAAGAAATCAGAAAACTATTAGAAAAAACACTTTATCGTGCAGAAAGAACCTTTGGTACAGTACATAAAGATTATATTCAATTACATACGTTATTGATTGATTATTATGTCAATAGTGGTTTTGTAATTCAAGAAGATGAAGAAAATAAAAGTTTTTCTTTAAAGCCAAAGTTTTTACAAAACATAAAATATAGTACTGAAAATACTCGTCAGCGTTGGGAGCTAGAACGAAATGCTGCCAAATATTATGGAACAGGGTATTTACAGTATTCTGTTGCATTACAAGCCGATGCCATGTGGAATTATGAAAATCAGCGTTATGCTCAATCGCTTAAAACGCTTACTGAGATGTATAAAAATACAGACTTTATTCCTCAAGATCATCAAAGACGTTTGGCTATTCTTGAAGATGTTTATTATGTGCGTTTGGCTGCTGATGATTATGAAGAGGCTGGGAAATTAATGGAAGAATGGGTGGCTTCTCATGCTCGTATTCATGGAACAAATACACTTGGGTATCATTTAGCAAAGCTCAAACTAGCTAAATTTTATTTTAATTATACTGAAAAATTTAAGGAGGCAGGAGAACTGTATAATTTGCACATGCCAACCTTGACCAATTTTGTAGAGCCTCAAAGTCTTATGTATGTTAATGCTTTAAATGAGTGGATTGATTATTATATGGCTAATGACCAGTTTAAGGAAGCCAATGAAAAGTCAAAAGAAGCACTAAATCTTATAAAAACAAGATATGGAGACAAACATCCACGTTATGCAGCTCAACTTGAAATTGCAGCACGACTCAATATGCAACAGAGTAACTATAAAGAAGTAGATGCACAAGTAAGTGAAATGCTACAAATTTATGAAAAACAATATAATCCTTCCTTAGCTTTCGAAAATGCAAAAGCCCTAGAAACGGCAGCTCATTACTATATGATAATGGGGCTTTATGACCGTGCAGAATCTTTATTAAATCAAGCCAAACGAAGGTTTAGCCGTTCTAGTCAGTCTATTGCGAATTCTAGTACAGCAGAAGAATTAGCTTTCTTGTATATAGAAACGGCTGATTTTAGTGCTGCTGAACAAATTTTGAAAGAAACAATTGCAGAAAAAGAGAAACGATATGGAACAGACAGTCGTTTTTTGATTAATGCTTACAATCAAAGCGCACACTTAGAATTTGCAAATGGAAAGTATGTAGAAGCAGAACAGTTTGCAAATAAAGCCTTAACCATTGCTCAAAACTTATTTAGTGAAAACTCTACTCGTACTGTGGAGAGTTTGGGTATTTTGGCTGATTATAATCTAGCTATTGGAGATTATGAAAAAGC
>DAIUBX010000089.1:3481-8606 GCA_036846465.1 Bernardetia sp. | reverse complement strand
TCCTACAGCTACAAGTGCTACTGTTACTTTAGCGAGTGGAACAGGCGCAGGAAGATTGGTTATAGCTAGAGAAGCGAATCCAGTTTCTTCTAGTCCTTTTGTTATTAATGCGCCACTTACAGCAAATAGTATTTTTGGAACAGGTACAAACTTATGTACTGATAATTATATCGTTTATGATGACACAGGAACAACATTTAATCTTACAGGGCTTACCCCAAATACTACTTATCATTTACAAGTATTTGAGTATAATGGTACTGGACTAAATCGTAGTTATAAAGAAGGGGGAGTAACTTCTTTTACTACACTTCCACTTGTAATTCCCACCCAACCTATAGGAAATAGAGGCATGTATTTTGATGGGGTAGATGATTATATTAGTGTTCCAAATAACCTAAGTCTAAACCCCACAACAGCAATTACAGTAGAGGCGTGGATAAAACCCAGTCGAATTAATCCAACTACTCCTTACAATAACATAGTTTCAAAAGAAGGAACTAATCAAGGATACGCTTTGAGAATTGGAGAAAATGGAAGAGTAGATTTTGGGGTATTTATAGCGGGAGGACCTATAACGGCTACTACTCCTACTGTATTCGCAAATCCAAATAAATGGACACACGTAGCAGGAGTATACGATGGCTCTAATGTCATTGTATATGTAGATGGCGTACAACAAGCCATTACACCTACCACAGGAACTATCACTCATTCTAGTGGGAGCTTAAACATAGGAAGATCTTCTAATTTTCCAGATAGAGAATTTGCAGGGCAACTAGACGAAGTACGTATTTTTGGTTCTGCTCGTCTTCCAAATGAGATACAAGCTGATATGGGTATCAATACACCAAACGGAGCAGTAGGATTTTGGAGATTTGAACAAGGAGATGGAACAAATGCAGCAGACGAAATAATGGTAAATAATGGAACATTAGCAGCTTCTCCTTCTACTCCCCTTTGGGCATTGCGAGTAAAAAATATAAATGATAGTGGTAGTGAAAGCCTACGACAAGCTATTTTAGATGCTAATATATTAGCAGGAAAACAATATATTGATTTTAGTATTGAGGGAGGAGGGACACAAATTATTTCTTTATCTTCAGCTTCTACTATTACTGTTGCTGGGGCTGTATTAATGGATGGATATTCCCAGTTTGATAGTAAAGTGAATACTTTAGCTAATGGAAATGATGCAGATATTCGTATTCAAATAAATAGGGCAGCAGGTTCTTTGACTGGTTTTAATTTTATTACTAGTAACTCAACGATACAAGGGTTAGCCATTAACAGCCAGTTTAATACTGCCATTAATATTAGTGGAACTACCAATACTGTTAGAGGTTGTTTTATTGGTACTGATGCAACAGGAACTGCAGGGGCAGCAGTCGCTAATACAAATGGAATAATAATTAGTGGAAATGGTAATACCATTGGAGGAATTGAAAATGAAAGCCGAAATATAATCTCTTCAAATGGTAGCATGGGAATTAATATAAGTGGAAATACCAATTCAGTTCTCAATTGTTATGTGGGTACGGACAAAAATGGTACAGCAGCTTTGAGCAATAATTTTAGGGGTATTTCTATTGTAGGAGGAGCTGGAAATACTATTGGTGTTGCAGGTGTGAATGGAAAAAATATAATTTCTGGTCATGGAAATTCAATACCAGCTCTTGGTGTTTATAGTAGTTCTTCTGTCTCTACAATTTCTTACAACTGGTTTGGTTTAGATATAAATGGAAATACACTTGCCAATGACTACCAATCCATCACTATCGAAACAGACAATAATATCATTTCAAATAATGTAATTTCAGGTACAGGTCAGTCAGCCTTGTATATTGGAGGTGGAAATAATAATCAAATTTCTGATAATTTCTTTGGTACAGATCCTACTGGTCTTTTATCTCGTCCTAATCTAACAGCAATAGAATTGAGAAGTTTTTCGGCTGGAGATGCGAATGCAAATAATTTTACAAATAATGTTATTGGCAATAGTACTTCTTATGGAATAGCTTTATATGGCTTCGCTTCTAGTAATATCTTTGCTGGTAATAAGATAGGAACAGATCTTGGTGAAACCCTTAATTTTGGTAACAGTACAGGTATTAACTTTTCGACTAACGTAGGACAGAGTTTAGATAATAATACTTTTGATTCAAATACAATTATAAATAATTCGAGTAATGGTATCTACTTAAGTGCTACAGGAATAGGAAATGTTTTTACAGATAATACTATATCTGATAATAGTAGTACAGGTATTTATATTCAGGGTACAAGTCAAACAACGATTCTTGCAAATACAATAAATGATAATGCAGGTAGGGGGGTTTTTGTTGGTGGAGCTTTAAGTGTTGAGAATACTATTTCACAAAATAGCATCTATCAAAATAGTTCTGATGGTATTGGTCTTTTTAGTGGAGGAAATATAGATAAACAAGCTCCTAGTATTACTTCTATTACTGCAGGTGCTATTTCAGGAACATGTGCAACTTGTGCAGATGGAGACACAATAGAAGTGTTCACAGATAACGTTTCCACACCAACACAAGGACAAACTTATTTGGGTAATACCACTGTTACAGGAAATAACTGGATTTTGGCAGGTACTTTTACTATTACAGATACATTTTCGGCTACTGCTACTGATGCAGCAGGAAATACTTCTCCTTTTGGTTTTCTTGTTTTACCTACTACCTATTACAGCCGTGTAACTACAGGAGATTGGAGTACAAGTGGTACTTGGTCGACAGTAAGTATTAATGGTGCTGATTGTGCATGTGTTCCTACTAATGGTGCAGATGTTGAAATAGGCACAGGTCATACCATAACAAGAGATATTCCTATTGATGCAAATAGTATTACTTTAGCAGGAACATTAGATTTGGGAGAAGATGCTATGCTTTACACGATAGCAAACGTAACTAACAGTGGAGGAAACGGAAGGTTACGTATAGGTGGAGCTAATTCAGCTTCTGCTATTGCATCTACCACTGGAGATTTCTTTACTACGGCTGGTAATGTGGTGAAGTTTTATGGAACTGCTGCTTATGATATTCCTAACATAACTTATCCAAGCATAGAAGTAACAGGAAGCAGTGCTAGAGATGTTCCTAGTGGTGCCGATGTAACTATTTTAGGGAATTTAAGTGTTGCTGCTGGAGTTGTTTTTAACAGTAATGCAAAAGTAGTTTTCCCTAGTAGTGGTGCACCTCATCTTATAGAAGGCGTATCAACAGGACAAGTTATATTTACAGATATTGATATAAATGGAAATACGCAAGTAAATAACGCCTTTGGAATTACCATAAACGGAACAATGGCTGTTGCTAGTGGCATTATCTTCACAAATAATAATCAATTTTTTCAAATCGGTATTGGGTCAGCTACAATTACAGGAGACGGAACATTTTTAAATCAAAGTGTTTTGAATTATACAAGTGATGTTACACCTACAATAACAAATTTAGACCTAACTACCACCACTCCTAATACAGTAGTATATCAATCTGGTACAGCAGCTCCTGCAAATACTACCTATGACCAGCTTGTATTTAGAAATTCTCGCACCACAACAGCAGGAAATTTAATAGCCAACCGAATAACTTTGGATAATTTTGGAGTAGCTGCAAATCTTACATTCGCAGACGGAACAACGGTTACAACTGATTTACTAACCAGTACAAACCCTTTCGGTTCTACTATTGATTTTGGAACAGGAAATTCATCAATGACCATAAACGGAAATATGGATGGAGGAACAACTTTATTCATTACACATAATCCAAGTGCAGGTAATAGTCAGTTATTAGATTTAAAAGGGGTTACTAATACGTTAGGTGGTTTTTCGTCGGCAGGAGCAAGTACAGTTCGTTATTCAGGCGCAGGAGCGAATCAAGACCAAAATGTAATTAGTACTATTTACCAAAACCTAGAAATAGCAGGAGGAGGAACAAAGACACTACAAGAAGCAGTAACTGTCAATAATAACTTGAATTTGGTAGGTGGTATTTTAAGTTTGAATAGCTTTGATTTGACTTTAAGTAATACAGCTACCATATTTGGAGCTTCTACGGCAAATTATATTTTTACGTCTAGTAATGGGAAAGTTGTCAAAAATGTATTGACCGGGAGTAGTTTTACTTTTCCTATTGGCTTGAATTCATTAGGAACAGGATATGCTCCTACAACTGTAAATTATACAGGAACTGGGTCTGTTTCAGCAAGTGTAACAGGAACACCTACTCCACCAATTACAGCAGCTAATCGTGTTAATGCCATGTGGTCTGTTAATGGATTAGGTACTGCTATCTTAGGAGATATAACGTTTAACTGGGAAAACGCAGCAGTTACAGGAGCTATAAATACAGCAGCAACTATATACAGAGATAATACAGGTTGGGTATCTGCTCTTGGAGATGGTAATTCTGCTTCTATTGCCTCTAATTCGGCAACATTAACCAATACAGCAAACAGAACAGGTAACTTTACTGTTTTTTCAAGCCCAATTATTACAGTTTCTCCTAGTTCTTTATTAGCTTTCACAGCTTGTGCAGGTACACCATCAGGAGAACAATCTTATACAGTTTCAGGTACAAATTTATCTGGTGATATTGTAGTTGCAGCTCCAACAGGTTTTGAGATTTCTACTACTTCTGGAGGAACTTTTAGTGGTTCATTGAACTTACCACAAATAGGTGGAATAGTTACTACAACAACGATTTTTGTACGCCAAACAGCAGCAGCAACCAATGGTTCAAGTGGAAATATTACACACACAAGTACAGGAGCAACAACACAAAATGTTGCTATTCCTGTTAGTACTGTTAATCCATTACCAACTCCTACTTTGACAGCCACTCAATCTACAATTTGTACAGGAACAAGTGTAACATTTACAGCAAGTGGAGGCTCAAATTATGATTTTAGAATAGACGGTAGTAGTATTCAAAATGGTACATTAGATACTTACACTACTAGCAGTCTTACTAATGGACAAGTGGTAGATGTAATAGTAACGGATGCAAATAGTTGTGCTGCAACAAGTACTGGAATTATAATGAATGTTAATCCATTACCAACTCCTACTTTGACAGCCACTCAATCTACAATTTGTACA
>DAIUBX010000089.1:0-3381 GCA_036846465.1 Bernardetia sp. | reverse complement strand
GTAATAGTAACGGATGCAAATAGTTGTGCTGCAACAAGTACTGGAATTATAATGACAGTCAATCCAAACCCAGCAGTAATCCTTTCAACTGTCAATGCTTCTTTGTGTGCAGGTGGAAATACAGATTTTATAGCGACAGCTACACCAACAGGAACGTATAACTATGAGTTTTATGTAAACACCGTTTTGGCACAAACATCATCTCCAAATAATCTTTTCACTGCAACTGGATTAGTAACAGGGGATATAGTTGAGGTAATAGCAGTAGCTTCTACAGGTTGTTCTGCAATTAATTCTATCACAATGAATATGGTTGATACACAAGCACCAGTATTAATTCAAAAACCTAACTTCACAAAAAATGCAGATGCAACTAATTGTTATTACACCAATATAAATTCTACAAGCATTCAAAATGGAACTGCAACAGATGATTGTGGAGTGGCTAGTTATGAATATATTTTGAGTGGTGCTACTACGCTTACTCCTGCACCTTCTTTACAAGCTATTCGCTTTAATATTGGTGTCACTACTGTAAGATGGACAGCAACAGATGTAAATGGAAATACTTCTTTACCAGATGAGTTTACAGTTACTGTTATAGATGCTCAAACTCCTGTTATTCAAGCTCCTGAAGATATTACAAGAAGAACAAACTTGTATGATTGTACTGCTACTAGAGATAGTATAAATATAGGTACTCCGATAGTTACCGATAATTGCTTGTTTAGAGTTTTCAATGATGCACCATCAGAATTTCCTGTAGGTGAAACTATTGTAATTTGGACAGCCATAGATTCGGCAGGAAATACTTCA
This sequence comes from Bernardetia sp., assembly GCA_036846465.1. GTDB lineage: Bacteria > Bacteroidota > Bacteroidia > Cytophagales > Bernardetiaceae > Bernardetia. The sequence goes on along the minus strand of DAIUBX010000089.1, from coordinate 2,565 downwards.
ACAGATGAGCAAATCGTTACCATTACGGAGCAGTTTTATGTCAATCCTAGTGATTCACTTATTTTGGTTCAGTTATATAATCAAATGGGAGGCGATTTTTGGAATACCTCTTGGGATTTGAATGAGCCAGTTTCTACTTGGTATGGGATTGGTGTCAGTTGTGGGGCTGTTTCTTCTATTAATTTATCAGCTAATAATTTAACAGGAACACTTCCTTCTTCAATTCTTGGTTTATCAAGAATATCTGAACCTAATTTTTCCTTGAATATTGGAGGAAATAGACTTGGTTTTGATTCTGCCGAAGATTTTGTAGGTCTTATTTCTAATTTTACCTATTCGCCACAGTCAAAAATTTATTCTTCTAGTAGCGAAACTATCGGACAATCTGAATCTATTAGTTTTACTTCAGAAACCGAAGGGGATTTTAATAGCTATCAATGGTATAAAGACCAAACTCCTATTACAGGCGCAACCAATCCAACTTTCAACATAACAAATGCCACAATTTCAGATGCAGGTATTTATGTTTGTCAAGTAACGAATACTGTTGCTACAAGGCTTACCTTGGAAAGAAGACCTATTACATTGAATGTAGAAGGTTTTGTAAATCCTACAGATTCTCTTGCATTGGTAGCCATTTTTGAACAAACAGGAGGAACAACTACTTGGACAGACCCTTGGGATTTGACTCAGCCAGTTTCGACATGGGAAGGGGTTACGCTTTCTGGAGATAAAATAAGGGAATTAGATTTTTCTTCTCGTAATATGACAGGAATACTTCCTAATGTTTTTGATAATGACTTGTTCTCCGAACTTCGTTATTTGAGTTTCTTTGATAATAATCTAGAAGGACAAATTCCAGCTTCTATTGGAACGATTACAACGCTTACTTATTTAGATTTGGATAAAAATAATTTTGAAGGAGCTGTTCCTGCTTCTTTTGGAAGTCTTGTCAACCTTCAAGCTCTTTGGTTATCAAGAAATGATTTAACCAGTTTACCAAATGAAATTGGAAATTTAAGAAGTCTTCAAAATTTATATTTGAATGATAATAAATTTACTTCATTGCCCGAAACCATCGGAAATTTAAGTGAATTATTAGTCTTGAATGTAAGTGATAATGAGCTTACAGGATTGCCAAATTCAATTACAAATCTTAGAAAATTAGTTCAGTTTTATGCCAACCGAAACTATATTGCAGTCATTCCAACTAATGTTCAAAACTTTGTAGATTTGACAGTTTTTGAAATGAATACAAATAATCTGACTACTTTACCAACTGGATTTTTACAACTTAGCAATCTAGCAAACTTCAAAATATCAGAAAATGAGTTAGAATTTGATGATTTATTACCTTATTCTACTCAAAATTATTCTGTATTTGAGTATGCCCCACAAGCTCCTATCAATGAAGAAGCTAATATTTTAGCTGCTCTCAATTCTCCTGTTTCCTTTACTGTTCAGACGCAAGGAAATGGAAATGCTTATCAATGGTTTAGAGATGGAATTTCTGTTGCTACGACTCAAACGCTGACTATTAATAGAGTAAGTAATGAGGATGCAGGAGTTTATATGGCACAAATTACCAATCCAAGTTTGCCAGATTTGACTTTACAACGTCGTTCTATTACACTAAATATAGAATGTCAAAATCTGAATGTTGAAATCAAAGAGCCTACTCAAACGGTATTTTGTGAAGGTCAGCCTTTCGGTTTGAAACTAGAAATCAATGACGATTTTATTACTCCTCAACAAATTCGTTGGAAAAAAGATGGAGTTATTTTGGCTTTTGCTAATCAAAAAAATTATACTGTCACAACAGCAGGAACGTATATAGCCGAAATTTTGACGACAGATGGCTGTACAATTCTTTCAAATCAAATAGAAATTAGTGTTCTTCCTCAACCAGAAGTAAGTATTAATTTAGAAAATGAAGAGGTATTTACAAGCAGCGTAACGAGTCAAGAACCAGTAACTTATCAATGGTTGAAAGACGGAGTAATTATTCAAAATGCTTTTGAAAGTACTTATACGCCAACTCAGACAGGTGAATATAGTTTACTTATCTTGACAGAATCGGGTTGTAGTTCGGTTTCAGAAACGATTATTTTTACTCAAACCGTTACAGGCATAGAAGAACCGAAGGAACTACAAGATTTAGAAATTTTCCCTAACCCAAATAACGGTAATTTCTTTATAGATTTTGGAACAAGTATTCCAAATGGAGAACCAACTTTCATTTTGATTGATGCGATTGGTAGAAAAATTATCTTGAAAACAGAGCGTATTTCTTCTACTCGTTATAAAGTCAATACAACTAATTTGACAGGTGGAATGTACTATCTACAAATCGAAACCAAAGATGGACTCGCTTTCCGTAAGTTTGTAATTGAAGAATAGTAGCTTACGCTTCAGCATGAGAAATACGTAACGTAAACTTTAGTTTGCGAAAAAATATCAAAACTCCCTTTTTCTTTAGAGAAGAAGGGAGTTTTTTGTAATAAATAGAGTTAATTTTTTTAAATTAATTTTTTTAAATTAATTTTTTTAAATTAATTTTTTTAA
>DAIUBX010000088.1:0-8621 GCA_036846465.1 Bernardetia sp. | reverse complement strand
TAATTACTTTTTAGATAGAAATATTTTGCTTCGTCCTTTAGGAAATGTAATCTATATGATTCCTCCTTATATTATTACTGATGAAGAATTAGATTTAATTTATGAAGAGATTTTGAGGTTCTTGGACAACTAAATTGCACTTCTAAAAATAATATTTCCAAAATGTATTGTTATTCTCTGTGTTCTCTGTAACTCTGTGTTTAAAATAATTTGTATCCTCTTTGAGGAGTTACAATCTAAACAAAAAAAACATCGGCAATAATATTACCGATGTTTTTGAATCACCAAATTTACCTATCACTAACTTAAAAATAAGCAGTATCTTGTGTATTTATTAATACAATACTTTTAAATTACTCTTAGTTAGTAGGTATGCAAAATTAAGTTTTTTAACTTAAAATGCAATACTACTACTATTTATCAACTGTTTTTGTTTCAAATATTACTAAATAATTAAGAAATTAATAGTAAGTGAAACAAAATACTTAGTTCTTTTCCACTTGTTTGCGCAGAGCTTGTAACTCTTTCATTTTGGCTTGACGTAGTGTTTCTTCCTGCGTTTCTATCCAAGCAGTCTTTGAATATTTTCCATCTGGATGTACTTCTTTATAAGAAACATATTTTAGACCTTGTTCTTCAAAAGATTCTGAATATAAATCTTCCAAAAGAGCAAAATTAGCATCTACATTCTGACGCATCTCTTGAATTTCTGACCCTGTACTCATCACTACCTCTTCCAAATTTTGCCAATCTCCTACCTGCATATCTCTGAGAATTTCCTCGTCAACTTCACTTGTATTTGCTTTTGAAGTAACAACGACATCAGCATGTTCTGCCTGTAATATCATCAGTTCTTCTTGCCAAGAAGCTATTTTATTGTTATCCTGCTCTGTAAATTCTTGTATCTTTTTTCCTAAGTAACTCTCCCAAAGGGTTTGATCATTAGGATTATTTTGAAGTTTTAGCCATATATTAGGCTTATTCATAGGGTCTTTTTTAGTTACATTTTGTGCATCTACTGCTCCTGCCAAAAAAAACAAAACCAAAAATGTAAAAGAAAGTATAAACTTTGAAAATACATTAAAACGAAAGGTAAATTTAGACATAATCATAAAAGTAAAAAAGTAGAAATTAGGATAGATTAGTTTGTTTATACAGTCAAATACATAATATTTGCCTATACAATTATAAAAGTACAGAATGTTTTTGACAAAACAATAAAGAGGAAAAAATGAGGATGTGAGAAAATGAAGAGAAAGGTTAGCTAAACAAACTATTTGATGCAGAATTATGTTTTGCTACTCTATTTTACACATTTGCACTATTTTTATGTAAAAGCATATAAAAAATATAATTATCTATAAATCAACACTTTAAACCCGTTTTTTTAGAAAAAAATAAATTAGAAAATGACTTATTTAAGGAATAAATTATATTATTTTTGTTGTTTTTGTGTAGTCTAATTGATTTGTCGTTCTAAGAAAGCCTGTTTAATTTCTTCAAGTTTTTGACTTTTTAACTTTCTTAGTTCTTGTTCTTTTTCCATCATCCAGCGAGACTCACTATAATTACCTTTTGGGTATTGTTTTTTATAAAAAATATACTCAGCTCCCAAAACCTCAAACTCATCTGCTAATACAGCCTCCAAAATAAAGAAATTTTCATATAAATTTTCTTTCAACTCTTCCATTTCTGTAGATTCAGCCAAAAATGATTCTTCCAAATCTTTCATAAAATTTTTCACTTCTGGTTTTTCAAGTAGCTCATTTATTTTTTGAGCTTTACTGAGCGACTTTGTAGAAGCTACAACAGCTTCTTCTTTGGTAGTAACAACAGTCGTGATTTTTTCATCTTTTGGTGTGTCATCTTTTTTAGTAACTACTATTTTATCATTCTTCGTAACTTGAGAAGTAGTTTCGTTTATAGTATCCGTTTTTTTATTATCTACTTTTTCATTCTTATTAGTAGTTGTAGTCGCTAATATAGGTTCATTTTTTTCATTAAGTTTGTTGAGCCACATTTCTTGAATCCATAATTTTACCTGCAAACGATACTTCAAAGGCATTTCTGTCCATTGTTTGTGTACATATTTTTGCCACAACAAAGAATCTAAAGGATTTGCTTGAAGTTGCGCCCAAATAGCAGGATTATTATGAGGGTCATAAGGAAGTTTTATATGTAGATTATTTTGAGCAAATACAGAATTTCCTCCTACACCCAAAAAAACACAACAAGTAAGCATACCTATAATTTTTTTAGACGTTTTGGTTTTAAAAAGAGAAGAAAATGTAAATGTTTTCATAAACGTAAAAATTAAATGCTATAAATAATCTGAATGCTACACTATAAATAATTCAAAATGGTAACTAAAACTCATATCTATTGAAAAAAATAACTACCTTCTTAAATTCGTATTTAGTAAACGAATAAAAACCTTAAATGATTTTATTTTTTATGATTTTTTCTTTTTGTTGGAAATATTTTTTGATAAAAAACCTAAATAATCACACCATCAAACAGTTGATTATCAATAAATTGTTTAATTCACAAAATTAATTATTGCTTATTTCAAATAAAACAACTTTATTTGTGTATAAAATACACGAAGCTGTTTTTACCATAAAAAGTCTTTTTACCAAAACCAATACTATAGTGTACAATTACCTCACTACCGAATCTTTAGACCAATTCATAACACTTGCTCTTCAAGAAGATATTGCAGATGGCGACCACTCTACCCTCTCTTCTGTTCCAGCCACAGCTCAAAAAAAAGCGCATTTACTCGTTAAAGGTAACGGAATTTTGGCAGGAATAGAACTCGCAAAACTTATTTTTGCTAAGGTAGATAAAAATCTAAAATTAACTATTTTCTTAAATGACGGAGATAAAGTAAACTATGGAAATATTGCATTTATCGTAGAAGGAAAAGCTCAATCTATCCTAACAGCAGAGCGTTTGGTCTTGAATTGTATGCAGAGAATGAGTGGAATTGCTACACTAACCAATCAATTCGTCGAAGCTGTAAAAGGAGCAGAAACCAAGATTTTGGATACTCGCAAAACTACCCCCAATTCAAGAATTACTGAAAAATGGGCAGTCAAAATTGGAGGTGGAACAAATCACCGTTACGGACTTTTTGATATGATAATGCTAAAAGATAATCACGTAGATTATGCAGGTGGAATCGAAAAAGCAATCCAATCAGCCCAAAAGTATTGTAAAACTAATAACAAAGACCTAAAAATAGAAATAGAAACCAGAAATTTAGAAGAAGTGAAACAAGTTTTAGAAATCAGTAAAAAAGACAAACCAATAGACTTCTTGATGTTGGATAACATGACAAATGAAATGATGAAAGAAGCTGTTTTACTAATAAAAGAATTTAATACTACTTCCTCTAAAAAAATAATGAGTGAGGCTTCAGGTGGAATCACTTTAGAAACAGTCGGAGAAATCTCAAAAACTGGAGTAGATTCTATTTCTGTAGGTGCGCTTACTCATTCCTATCAAAGTTTGGATATGAGCTTAAAAGCAATCTAACATAATTATAACGCATTCATCTAACTCACTCTTCAGAGTGAGAAAGCAGTTTAAGTACAGCTTACACTTTAGGTTAAAAAAAAACAAAAAAATATCCCTTTCTAAATTATTGATTATCAACGTTTTTAATCAAAATCATTCCTAATTCATCAAAAAAAGAGTTTTTTTTATACAAATAGCTTGTAAAATCAAAAATACTGTCTTACCTTTGCATCGCACTTCGGAAAGAGTAAGAGGTGTTTTTGACTTATTTGCGAAAGAAAAACTAAAAAAATATTTTTTAATTTAATCAAAACGAACTTTTTTTTTCAAAATCAAGTTTGTATATTTGAACTCTAATTAAAAAGTTAGTTTTTAAAACATTCTGAAAAGCAAACACAAACGGTTTGGTAGTTCAGTTGGTTAGAATACATGCCTGTCACGCATGGGGTCGCGGGTTCGAGTCCCGTCCAGACCGCCATTTATCAAAAAAGTCTTGTGGAGTTTTCTACAAGACTTTTTTTTATAGGTAAAATTTAGATATAAAATTTAAAATCAGGTATTTAGGTAAAAAACATTCATAAAATATCCATTTTTTTATAGTTTTGTGATTTTAAAATCAAACAAAAACTAATTCTATCCGTAACTAATAAAAGGCATACTTACATTAGGAATAAGAATTAAATAAACGGCTACTTTTTATTAATTAATTGATAATTAGAAAGTTAAATTTTTAATTCGTAATTGTTCTTTAGCTTTAAATTTCTATTTTGGTTCATTCATTTTAACTCATAAAATAATTAATCAAATTTATTAAATATTTTTGTATTGCCTATACTTTACAACCGTTTGCACCTTTATTTTTTATGATTCAAATTGCTATTTTTGCTTCAGGTAATGGCTCAAATGCTGCAAAAATTATCGAACACTTCAAATTACAAAAAGATGTTTCTTTTGTAGTCTTGTCTAATAATGCAAATGCTTTTGTTATCGAAAGAGCAAAACGATTAGGAGTAGAAGTGGCCATTTTTGAAAAAAATGAACTCTACAAGACTGAAAGTGTCCTTCATTTTTTAAAATCCAAGGAAATAGATTTAATTGTTTTGGCTGGTTTTATGTGGCTTATTCCTTCTAACTTAGTAACTGCATTTCCAAACAAAATAGTTAATATTCATCCTGCTTTGTTACCAAAATATGGAGGAAAAGGAATGTATGGAGATAATGTTCATAAAGCCGTTATAGAAAACAAAGAAACACATTCAGGCATTACCATTCATTTTGTCAATGAAAAATATGATGATGGGCAAATCATTTTCCAAGAAAAAATAACAATAGAACCTAAAGACACAGCCGAAATTCTCGCTCAAAAAATCCACACATTAGAACACCGTTGTTACCCTCTTAGTATAGAAAAATTAGTACAAGAAATTCGTTCGGAGAGTCAGAAAAAAGAAGAAATTACAAAAGAAGAATAACCTAAATTTAGAGGTCAGAATTAGAGGTCAGAATTGAAAGTCAGCGAACATCAATTAAATTTAATTACTTCTATTGACCTTCGATGAAATCTATATTTAATATCTATTCGAATTGCCCATTCTTGCTTCTCTAAACACCAATCTTTACCCTCTGAAAAAAATAGGCTATTTCTTCATCAAAAACAGAAAATGGAATTTGGTGTGCCAAGTCATTTCGAAGATGAATAGACAAAGGTTCTTGTTCTTGTATGTCCTTCATCAAAATGGGCAAGGTATCAAAAGGATTAATGACATCATCGTGCCTTCCTAAAATTACACGCAAGTATTTTTGGCGTGGATTTTTTTGATTATTTACAACAGTTGGCAAAGCTGGTAATTCTTGTATAACACTTCTATAAGACAAAGCAGGATTAAAAACCAAACACGGGATTTGCCAAAACCAAGACAAATAATAAGCAGTCAAACCTCCCATGCTACTTCCGATGATAAGTTCGATATTTTCATTTTTATAGTTTTCTAATAAAGTCTGAATAGTAGAAGGGTCTTTGCGGTAATCAATCAAAGGAGCAACTAAGTTGTTTGTATATTTACCTAAAATAATTCGTTTTTCATCAGACAAAAAACTGTCTAAGCCGTGTAAATAAAGCGTTTTCATGGTATATCAAAATTAGAGTAACTTGATTTTGAGTTAATTTTTGAGCTGATTTGTCAAAAAATAAGAAAGAGTTACACAAAGGTAACTCAATATCGAATTAATTATGTTATTTTTAGTAAATTTAGCTTTCATATAAGTAATTAGTTAGAGCAATAAAATAAGCACGATTATAAAAATAGAGTTATAAAGTTTCTATAAGACATCAAAAAACTAGATTCATGGAAAAAAGAACCTTCACAAATATTCTTATTACATTAGCTGTCTTGGCTTTGATTCCGATTGGTTTTGGCATCTTCTTGTACTTAAAAAATCAATATATAGATTGGAATGAAGGTTATGAAGCAAGAAATAAAGAACCTTATAATAACTACATGATTCTTAATTTGCTAAAAAATTATAATACAGACAATGAATTTGTTTTTGTAGAAGATTTGCTCACCGAACAATTAGCTAAAGAAGAAATAATAGAGACTAAAACTTCTATGTCTTATGTGTTTATAGGCTCTAGCCCTGCTTTATTAGATGATGAAATAGATTCTTTGATGGGTTTTGTAAAAAAAGGAAATACAGCTTTTTTTGCTGCCAATAGCTTTCCAGACACTTTATTTAAGGCATTAGATTTGGAGTATCAAGGTTATAATTATGCCTATGATTCACTTATATCTACCAACTTTACAAACTCTTCCCTTCATAGTCAGTCGGATTTTACATTTAATTATAGACAAAGAAACGAATCAGTAAGTAAATACTGGTATCATTTTAATGATATGTACCTTGAAAACAAATCAGAGAAAGATAAAAAATATCAAGAATTAGGTTATTTTTTCAAGGGATCTGATTTGAGAGAAATTCGTGGAGAGGGAGATTATTCAGAAGATTATATAGCAGGAAAGGAAGTAAAATATACTAACTTCATTCGTGTAAAGTATGGAAAAGGATATTTTTATTTCCATAAAAATCCTGTTCTTTTTACTAATTATTATCTTATTCAAGAAGATGGGAAGAAATATGTAGAAAGAGCATTATCTTATCTTCCAGAAGGAAATATTCTGTGGGACGAGCGATCGCATTTTTATAAAAGAAGTAGTAAACGAGAATATGGGAGACGAGATATAAGTCCTAGTCCTTTGAGTTATATTCTTTCACAACCTTCATTGGCTTGGGGATATTATACCTTATTGATTAGTGCGCTTTTATTTGTAATTTTTAGAGGAAAAAGAATGCAGCGCATTATTCCAATTATGAGAAAAGAACAAAATACTTCTTTAGAATTTACCAAAACAGTCGGACAACTTTATTACCTACAAAAAGACCACAAACGCCTTTCCCAGCTCAAAATCCGTCTTTTCTTTGATTATATACGTACTCACTACCACATGAATACGCAACATATTGACGATGATTTTAGAAAAAAACTCTCTGAACGCTCAGGTATGAGTAGAGAATTTATAGATTTAATTTTGAGTGATATTCAGAAAGTAAACGGACAACACGAAGTATCAGAATGGCTTTTACGAAAAATACACACTCAAATTCAAGAATTTTATATAAATTGTAAATAGTATATTCAATTACGAATTATTAATTACGAATTACGAAAAACTGTTTTTCTAAACAAAAACTACTATTTTTCAATTAATTTATCAGCTACTAATTTATGCAAGATAATACACTAGACAATTCATCAGAGAATCAATTTCAAAATACTGGTTTTCAGTCAGAAGAAACAACTCAAGACTCACATCAAGAATTTGGTCAAAAAACTGCTCAAGATTCTAGTTTTACGTCTTCTTCGAATGCTCAATTAGATTTTATTTATCAATCCGTTTCAAAAGTAAAAGCTGAAATTCATAAAATAATTATCGGTCAAGATGAAATGATTGATTTGCTTTTAGTGGCTTTATTTGCCGACGGACACGTACTTTTAGAAGGCGTTCCGGGAGTTGCCAAAACGATTACAGCCAAATTATTAGCTCGTACTTTGTCGATTGATTTTTCAAGGATTCAGTTTACACCTGATATGATGCCGACTGATATTTTGGGTACAACTATTTATAGTCTTCAAGAATCTACATTTAATTTTACACCTGGCCCTGTTTTTTCACAAGTTGTTTTGATTGATGAAATAAATCGAGCCCCAGCTAAAACACAAGCTGCACTTTTTGAGGTAATGGAAGAGCGTCAAGTAACAGTTGATGGAACGACTCATAAAATGAAGCTTCCATTTTTTGTAATTGCTACTCAAAATCCTATCGAACAAGAAGGAACATATCGTTTGCCAGAAGCACAATTAGATCGTTTCTTGTTCCGTATTCAGTTGGATTATCCATCACTAAGTGAGGAGAAACAAATTTTATATCGATTCAAAAATCAGCTTCAAAATGATATTTCAGTAGTAAATGCTGTTTTGAAAGGTGAAGATATTTTGGCGTGTCGTAAGATTGTTTCAGAAGTTCATATCAAAGATGAACTCTTAGATTATATTGCCGAAATTACCTATCAAACTAGAAACCATGGTTCGCTTTATTTAGGGGCTTCTCCTCGTGCCTCACTTGCAATTATGAGAGCTTCAAAAGCAATGGCTGTCTTGCGTGGTCGTATGTTCGTAACGCCAGAAGACATTCAAGAAGTAGCCTATCCAGTTTTGGGGCATCGTATTATGATAACACCAGAGCGAGAAATGGAAGGACTAACAGGGGAAGACCTAGTAAAAGAAATGATACAAAAATTAGACGTTCCTAGATAAATTGCATAAAAAAACGCCATCTTTTACTTTAGATTTTGGCGTTTTTTTATGCAATTTATTCTACAAAAAAACCCTTCACTCAACGAATGAAGGGTTTTGCTTTTTACTTTAATCTTAACGGTCTTTAACTGAGATTATTCAATAATAATTTGTTTAGAATAGGTACTTCCGTTTTGATTGAAATGAATCATATACATTCCACTCGGTTGTTTTTGAAGGTTAATAT
>DAIUBX010000087.1:0-8628 GCA_036846465.1 Bernardetia sp. | reverse complement strand
TATCTGTGAAGCCACTTGATAATCAATGTGCAATATACTTCTTACTGTTGCATAGTTATTTGAAACAGCTTCTACTTTTCCTACAATACCAGAACCTGTAATGACTCCCATTCCTTTTTTAATTCCTTGATTACTTCCCTTATTAATTGTCAAGAAATTTCGTTCTAATAAATAAGAATGCTTGATTACTTTAGCAGGAATGAGTTTGTACTCAGAAACAGATAAAAGCTGCATAGAATCCAAATTTACAAACTTTTTGGACAAAGAAAGAGACCTTAAACTATCTTTTTGTTGTTGAGAAAGATTAGGATAGATTATATCAAAAGCAAACGTATCCTCAACTTGATTTTTGCGTAGTTGAGATGCCAAAAGGGAATGAAGTTTTGCATTTTCTTCTAAGAGCCGTTCATTTTCATCTTTTAAATTCCAACGAGTAGCAATCCAATTTTGCATATCCAAACTTGTACCTACTATCGAACTAGCCGAAGTAAGTACTACAATTCTTTGATACGTATTATTATTTACAACCAACCAAAAACAAATCCCTTCTAATAAAAGAAAGAGTAAAAAATTACGAAACCGATAAAGAAAATTAATTAATTCTTTCAACTTTTGTCAATTACGTTTTAAATAAGGTAAGAAGTCAGGTATATGAAGTTAAAAGTAAACTACAAATTCATTTTTGAACAAAGAAAAAAATATTTTTCGCTTGTTTCTCATTTTGTGTTTTCTACTTCTTATTTTTGACTTCATACTTCTAACTTTATTCAATTAATCTAATAAAACAGGTTTAAAACGAGCTATATCATTAAGTGCAATACCTGTTCCACGCACTACGGCACGTAAAGGGTCTTCTGCAATATGAATAGGAAGTTTTGTTTTAAGAGAAAGACGTTTATCTAGCCCACGCAAAAGCGCACCACCACCTGTCAAATAAATACCATTTTCATAAATATCGGCAGCTAATTCTGGAGGCGTAATTTCAAGAGCTTTCAGAACAGCTTCTTCAATTTTAGAAATAGATTTATCTAATGAGAACGCAATTTCGCTATACGATACTTTTACTACTTTTGGAATACCTGTCATTAAATCTCGTCCACGAACTTCATAATCATCTGGAGGTGTTTCAAGCTCAGACATGGCAGCACCTACTTCAATTTTGATACGTTCTGCTGAACGTTCTCCAATCAAAAGGTTATGCTGACGACGCATATAATCCAAAATATCTTTATTGAAAACATCACCTGCTGTGCGTATAGACTGGTCGCAAACAATACCTGAAAGCGCAATAACAGCAATTTCAGTAGTTCCACCCCCAATATCTACAATCATTGAACCGACAGGCTGCTCAATATCGATACCGATACCGATAGCTGCTGCAATGGGTTCTTTTATCATATAGACTTGTTTTGCACCTGCTTGTTCGGCAGATTCTTTTACAGCACGTTTTTCTACTTCTGTAATGCCAGAAGGGATACAAATTACGATTCGGTTGGAAAGATTAAAACGACCACGTTCTATCATCTTGATAAGCCCTTTTATCATTTGTTGGGCTGCATCAAAATCGGCAATTACACCATCACGAAGAGGGCGAATAGTGCGAATATCTTCGTGTGTTTTTTCGTGCATTTGCATGGCTTTTCTTCCGATAGCCATTACTTTTCCTGTTCGTTTATCAAGTGCAATAATAGAAGGTTCATCTACAACGATTTTTCCTCTATGAATAATTAGTGTGTTAGCTGTGCCTAAGTCAATGGCAATGTCGCTAGTAAAGATATCGAAGAAACCCATAAAAATAAAGTGAGTAGCAGGATTGTTTCTTTATTCTATTAAATCAAAAAAAAATCATTTAATAAAACAAATGGAAATATTTTTTTATATAAACTTAGCTCAAAATGAGATAAAGTAAAATTCTAATTAGACTAAATCTAATTTACATCAAAAATTAGATTTAATATTTTGTTTGTGTGGTAGTTGTTGATTTTGAGAAACTTACCTTTAAATTTAATTTTTATGTCAAAATTTACTTTTACCAATTTTAGATAGAAAATAAATTAATAAATAAGGTAAAAAAGGATATTCTATAAATCATGTACAAAATTAGAGAATTTAAACGGAATTCAAACTTATTTTGCATTTATTTGAGTAAAATTATGACACTACTTGCAAAAGTAAATCAAAAACGTTTGAAAGTTTGGAAAATTGTTGTAAAAAAATGCACAGACTACTATTTCAAAGTTTATCCTCGTTCTGCCTGTAAAAACTGCATTTCATAAAGTGTATTATAATAACCTCCCAATTTTATGAGTTCTTCATGCGAACCACTTTCTTTTATTTCTCCTTTATCCAAAACCATAATTTTATCAGCCTTTTGAATGGTGGCTAAACGATGAGCAATCACAATAGCCGTTCTTCCTTCCATCATTTTATCAATGGCATTTTGGATTAATTCTTCTGTTTCGGAATCTACTGAAGAAGTGGCTTCATCAAGAATCAAGATTTGAGGATTATAAACCATTGCACGAACAAAAGAAATAAGCTGTCTTTGTCCTACCGAAAGTGTTGCACCTCGTTCTTGAACATTATAATAAAAACCATTTGGTAGCTTTTCGATAAACTCCTTTGCACCTACAAGTTCGGCAGCTTCTTTTACTCTTTCTAAAGAAATAGCTGGATTTCGTAGCGTAATATTATCCATGATAGTTCCTGAAAATAAAAATACATCTTGCAAAACCACTCCTATGTGTTGGCGTAAAGAGTTTAGATTATAATCCTCTAAACTTCTATCATCAATAAAGATATCTCCTTTCTGAATTTCATAAAATTTATTCAAAAGATTGATAATTGAAGATTTCCCTGCACCTGTTGCACCCACCATCGCAATCGTCTGACCTTGTTTTACTTCAAAAGAAATATCTTTCAAGACCCATTCTGGTTTAACTTCTACTTGATTTTCTTCATTAAGTTCTCCATTTTCATTATATTTTCCTTTTTCAGAATCCATATTATAAGCAAACCAAACTTCTTCAAAACGAATATCTCCTTTTAGATTTTTAGCAAAATAAGTTCCGTTGTGTTGAATGGTACTATCATCATCTAAAAGTTTCAGAATTCTGTCCGAACTTACAATACCTAGTTGAAGCGTATTAAAACGATCAGCAATCATACGAATAGGACGGAAAAACATAGCCAAAAATAAAATAAATGCAATCAGAGTTCCGAGTTCAATACGCTCTCCCAAAACACTAGAAGCACCATACCAAACCACCAAACCTGTTCCTGCTGCACCTACAATTTCAGCCAAAGGAAAATAGAGTGAATAATATAAAACTGTTTTTACGTTTGCTCTTCGGTGTTCTTTATTAATTGCTTCAAACTTTTTATGTTCTCTTTTTTCACTATTAAAAATCTGAACAATCGCCATTCCTGTTACATGTTCTTGTACAAATGAATTGAGATTCGAAACGGCTGTACGAACATCATTAAACGAATCTTTTACCTTTTCCTTAAAAATATATGTTCCGACAAGTAAAAAAGGCAAAACAGTCAGCGTGACCAAAGTTAGCTTCCAATCCAAATAAAGCATAGCACCCAAAATAAAAATAAGCTGTAAAATATCTCCTAAAATATTGGCAATTCCTTGTGTAAAAATATTTGAAAGCGTTTCGATATCTGAAATAGTACGTGTTACAAGCCTTCCGATAGGTGTTTTGTCATAAAAAGAAAGCTTCATTCCCATCAAATGATTATAGACTTGCATACGAATATCACGCACTACATTTTGCCCCAACCAACCCGAAAGATAACTATGCACAAACTCAACACCTACTTGAACAATAGCAGAAACTAAAAGCAAAATAAGCATCAAATTTAAGCCTTCCCAATTATTTTGAAGGATGTAATCATCAACCGTAAGTTTGATAAGATAGGGACGAATAGGCGCAATAATTCCTAACAAGACAGTTAGAAAAATTATAAAATAAAAACGTCCTTGATACGGTTTTACAAAAACAAAAATACGTTTGAGTATTTTTGCATCAAATATTTCTCCTTTGGGAGTTGATTTTTCTAAATTTGCCATTATAAAGATGGTACAGAAAGTGGTGCAAAAGAATAGGCTGCAAGTTAATGAAAAGTCTATATGAATTGATTCATGTCGACCCTGCTACTAACGCATGAGCATAGCAATAAGTTTTTTTAACAAAAAATCTAAACATCTGCTCATTTTTTTGAGCTAAATTTTATGGTAGCAAAAAATAGATGAGTAAAAAACCATTTTAAAGTGTCAGATTTCTCTCTTTTTAAAATAAAAACAGATTAAGACCCTAACTTTCCCTTAAAGTTTGTCTAATGATTTGATTTTATTGAGATAAATCTTTTTCTTTGCATTCAGTTTACTCATTACAAAACTAAATAAGACAAAAACACTATGTCAGATATTGCAGCACGTGTACAAAACATCATTGTTGAAAAATTAGCCGTTGAGCCTTCAGAAGTTACTCCTGAAGCAAGTTTTACAAATGACTTGGGAGCAGATTCTCTTGACACAGTAGAACTTATCATGGAATTTGAGAAAGAATTTAATGTTTCTATCCCAGACGACCAAGCAGAACATATTTCTACCGTAGGACAAGCAATTAAGTATTTGGAGGAGCATTCAGCAAAAGCATAAGCAAAATTATATTTGTTTATCTATTTTCTGAATAATCTATCAAAACTACTTTTTTGAAAGAATTTTTGAGTCAATTACGGATTAGATTTTAAAAAAATGAAAAAGTAAACTTTTGAACTAAAATTTAGAAGTAAACTATTTCATCAAGACAAAATTATTCTTTTTTGATTTGGATTTATACAAACCTACGGAGTAAATTTGTGTTACTCGGTAGGTTTGTTTTTTTATAAATCATTATATTTGAAAAAAATTTTCAAAACAACAACAACCAACAAAGAGGTTATTAGAATTAATTTTACTTCAAATTCTCATTTAGCTTCGCTGCTTTTACAGGTCTAAAATCTAACTTCTAAATTTACACTAACACACATCATTCTACCCAAACTATAATTTTATGCAACTTAAACGAGTCGTAATTACAGGACTAGGAGCTATTACACCATTAGGAAACGATGTCAAAACGTTTTGGGATGCACTAGAAGCAGGAAAAAGTGGCTGCGATATGATTACTCATTTCGATACTACTAATTTCAAAACAAAATTTGCTTGTGAAGTCAAAGACTTTGACATAACAAAATATATGGACAAGAAAGAATCAAGAAGACTTGATTTGTTTGCTCAATATGGAATGGGGGCAGCTTCTCAAGCGATGGAAGACTCTGGACTAGAAGTAGGAAAGAATGTAGATGCAGACCGTGCAGGTGTAATTTGGGGTTCTGGAATTGGTGGAATTCATACTTTCCAACAAGAAGTAACTGATTTTAATAAAGGAACTGGAGTTCCTCGTTTTAATCCTTTCTTTATTCCTAAAATGATTGTAGATATTGTTTCTGGTCATATTTCTATCAAATACGGTTTACGAGGTCCTAATTTTGTAACCGTTTCGGCTTGTGCATCTTCTACCAACGCAATTATTGACTCATTCAATTATATTCGTTTAGGACAAGCAGACGTAATTGTTTCGGGTGGAAGTGAAGCAGCTATTATTGAATCGGGCGTAGGTGGATTTAATGCCATGAAAGCTCTTTCAGAAAGAAACGATTCGCCACAAACAGCTTCAAGACCATTTGACAAAACTCGTGATGGATTTGTTATGGGAGAGGGTGGAGTTTCTCTTGTTTTGGAAGAATTAGAACATGCAAAAGCGAGAGGTGCTAAAATTTATGGCGAAATAATTGGTGGTGGAATGTCAGCTGACGCTTATCACATGACAGCACCACACCCAGAAGGATTAGGTGCAGCCAACGTAATGAAAAATGCACTTAGAGATGCAGAAATTAGCCCAGAAGAGGTAGATTATGTAAACGTTCACGGAACTTCTACACCTTTAGACGACCCACAAGAATTAAAAGCAATCGCTACTGTTTTTGGAGAACATGCTTATAAAATGAATATTAGTTCTACCAAATCTATGACAGGACATTTACTTGGTGCAGCAGGTGCGATAGAGGCTTTAGCGTGTGTAATGGCACTAGAAAGACAAATAGTTCCTCCTACTATCAATTTTGAAACACCTGACGAAGAAATTGATCAAAAATTAAACCTTACGCTTAATACGGCTCAAAAAAGAAAGATTGATGTTGTCTTAAGTAATACATTTGGTTTTGGTGGACACAACGCATCTATTGTAATGCGTCGTTATAAAGAATAATTTT
This sequence comes from Bernardetia sp., assembly GCA_036846465.1. GTDB lineage: Bacteria > Bacteroidota > Bacteroidia > Cytophagales > Bernardetiaceae > Bernardetia. The sequence goes on along the minus strand of DAIUBX010000087.1, from coordinate 2,301 downwards.
TTGAGATTGTTGTTGCTCGTGGGGACACGAGCAACGGTAAAATTTGATTTTTGAAAAATAACTTACCATTGCTCGTGTCCCCACGAGCGATTCTAAAAACGTAAAGTTTTTAATTTAAAGTATGGGTTGGATTAGCAAAATAGCTACAAAATTTAGCAAATTTTCTCTTAATGAATCAGATAAAAGGCTCTATAACGCAATCAAACGCATTATCGGAACATCGCCTTCCAATCTTTCTATTTACAAACTTGCTATGCAACATAGTTCTGTTGCAAAAGAGGATAAAAATGGTTTTAAAGAGAGCAACGAACGCTTAGAATATTTAGGAGATGCTATTTTGGGAAGTATTGTAGCTGATTTTTTATTCAAACGTTATCCGTACAAAAACGAAGGTTTCTTGACTGATATTCGCTCTAGGATTGTCAGCCGAAGTTCTTTAGGAGAGCTTTCCAAAAAAATGGGTTTAGACGAACTTATAGAAGTAGATAACAAACGAAAAAATGCCTATTCTCATAAATCCCTCTATGGAGATGCCATTGAGGCGTTTATTGGTGCTGTTTATTTGGATAAAGGATTTACTTTTTGTCAGAATTTTATCGTAAATAAAATTTTACTGACTCATCTGGACTTACAAATCATCATCGAAACAGATAAAAATTATAAATCAAAACTTATAGAATGGGCTCAAAAAGAGAGTAGAAATATTCAGTTTTCTATTGCCAAAGACAAAGCAGATAACAATAATCGTCAGTTTGTAGCACAGATTTTATTAGATGAAGTCGCCATCTCAACAGGAAATGGATATACAAAAAAGAATGCAGAACAAGATGCAGCACGTAGAGCTTGTGAAGAATTGGAGATTGAATAGAAGTAATTGAAGAAGTAGCAATTAGTTAAACACATCACTTTGCAAAAAATAATTCCCACCTTACGCCTAAAAAACCAACTCATTTCCCTACAAAAACCGATTGTAATGGGAATTTTGAATGTTACGCCAGATTCTTTTTATGAAGGAAGCAGAATCGCTAATGATGTAACTATTCTCAAAAAAGCCTCTCAAATGCTAGAAGAAGGAGCAACCATTTTGGATATTGGAGGATATTCTACTCGCCCAAATGCAGAAGATATTTCGATAGAAGAAGAAATAAATAGGGTTGTGCCTTCCATTAATTCTATCAAAAAAGAATTTCCAAACTCTATTATTTCGATTGATACATTTCGCTCAAAAGTGGCTAGAGAAGCTATAAATGCAGGTGCAGACTTGATAAACGATGTTTCAGGAGGAAATTTGGATAGTCAGATGTTTGAAACGGTGGCAAGTTTGAAAGTGCCATATATTTTGATGCACATGAGAGGAACGCCTCAAACTATGCAAAAAATGACAGATTATGAAAATATAATTGCTGAAATGATAACTTATTTTCAAGATAAAATAACTACTTTGAAATCACTTGGAGTAGAAGAAATTATCTTAGATTTAGGATTTGGATTTGCCAAAACGATTGACCAAAATTATTTTCTATTGAAAAATTTAGCTGTTTTTGAGCAGTTGGAATTACCTATTTTAGCAGGAATTTCTCGTAAATCTATGATTTATAAACGTCTTGATATTCCTGTTTCGGAAGCCTTGAACGGAACAACGGTTTTGAATACAGTAGCCATTCAAAATGGAGCAAAAATTTTGCGTGTTCATGATGTAAAAGAAGCCATGCAAACGATTCAACTTTTAAGTTATTTGGAATAAATAGAATGAAAATAATTGTACCTACAACTATTTTTTATATCTTGCATATAAAATTTTAGACTTTTATACCAATTTATACACTCAATTTTTAAAATCAAAAAATGAAAAATAAAATACTATTTGGTGCAAGTCTTCTTTTTGGTTTGATTATGATTAATGGAGGATTGAATAAATTTCTACATTATTTTCCTATTCCTAAAATGGCAGAAGCTGCTAATAAGTTAATGACTGTTTTTATCGAATCTGTTTGGATTATATCATTGATTGCTATTGTTGAAATCATTGCAGGAATTTTGATTATTATTCCCAAAACTCGTGCTTTGGCTGCCATTATGATTTTTCCTGTAATGATAGGAATTGTTCTTTTTCACATTTTTCAAGACCCTGACAATGTGATTATGAGTTTTGTTCTTTTAGCTATCAATCTTTGGATAATTTTTGAAAATAAAGAAAAATATATGCCGATGATTAGCTAATAAACCACATTCATTTCTTAGTACAGTGTTTAATAAGTTTTACTATAAACTTCAGACAGGGTTAAAACCCTGTCCAATTTA
>DAIUBX010000086.1:4528-8654 GCA_036846465.1 Bernardetia sp. | reverse complement strand
GAACACACGCAAAACGATTAAAAAACATTGAAAAACTTTTGAAACAGTGTAGTAAGCCTACTTTTGAAACAGTTTTTCTTTTAATAATGTTTGTCTATATTCAAGCTAGAAATTTACTTTTAGGTTTCTTTTCGACGAACTTCTTTTTTTGATTGACAAAACGACTCAAAAATAGACTTTTCAAAACTCCTCTATTTTTTGTATTTTTGTGAGCTATTTTTACTCATCTGATAGTTAAAAACTGTCAGCTACAGTATTTTAAAAACTGATAACTGGTAACTGTTTACTGATAACTGAAATTATGAATTATCCCTCCAAATTAGTAGAAGATGCTGTAAACGAAATTTCTCGCTTACCCGGTATTGGTAAAAAATCGGCTTTGCGTTTGGCTTTGCATCTGCTTAGACAAGAAATGCAAGATGTACAAGAATTGACAAAATCATTGATTGCTCTTCGTGAAAAAACGGTCTATTGTAAAAAATGCCATACCATTTCAGATACAGATATTTGTAGTATTTGTAAAAGTCCGAAACGAGATGAGAGTTTGATTTGTGTGGTGGAAGAAGTTCCTGATTTGTTGGCTATAGAAAATACAGCTCAGTACAATGGCTTGTATCACGTTTTGGGAGGTGTTATTTCGCCTATTGAGGGAATTAGTCCGTCAGATTTGAATATTGATTCTTTATTAGAACGTACACAAAATGGCGTAAAAGAGGTTATTTTGGCTCTCAACGCAACAATGGAAGGGGATACGACGGCTTTCTATTTAACCAAAAAACTAAGAAAACAAGGGGTAAAAGTCAGTGGAATTGCTCGTGGTGTTCCTATTGGTAGCGAACTAGAATACACAGATGAAATTACATTAGGAAGAAGTATTACCAAACGAATTGCTTTTGATTAGTTGTATAAATCACAACTATAAAGGAACTACTTCAAAACCATTTTCTGGAACACGAATTTCTTCTATTGTTCCACTTCCTCTCGTTATATCTGTCCATTTTTCTACATCAAAAGAAAAAATAACTAAACTACAAGGACTTAAAAAACCATAGTCTTTTGATGAAAGTAAATAAATAAGTGCCGAAACGGCAGGATTATGATTAACTAAAAACAAATTATTGATAGAATGATCATCAATTTGAGTAATAAAACGAAGCAAATCAACTTCTGAACATTGGTACAAATCTTCTTCTACTTGGATTTGAGAAGGTGGATATTTCATTCCATTAGCGATAAGACGTGCCGTAGTTTGCGCTCTAATAGCTATACTGCTCACTATTTTATCTACTTCAAAGTCTTCTTCGTGTAAAAGTTGTCCTAAACGCATTGCATCTTGAATCCCATGTTCGGTAAGTTTTCGTTTTGAGTCTGAATTAGAAAGACTGTACCCTTCCGTCTGTGCATGACGAAGTAAAAATAATTTTTTCATAATTTAAAATACACTAGGATAGTTTTTTGACAAGAGTTTTTACTTACAATAATTTCATAATAAAAATATTATCGTAAAAATTCAAGGTACGAATAATTCACTATTTAATCAAATAATTTAACATAGTTAAATAGATTGGATACTTTTTGGTCTGCCCTATACATAAATCAAAAATATCGCTTTGAAATAGCTTATTAGGATGCTTTTCAAAACGATATTTTTGTCTTACACATTTACTTTTTCTCTCGTTACACTCTAATTCCAATCATACTAATATCATCTCGCTGCTCTTCTCCTCGTTGGTGTAAGTCTAATGCTTGTTCCATTTTAGCTTTTTGTTCGTAGAGTTTGAGGTCAGATATTTCTTGTAATAATCTCAAAAGTTTTGGCGTTCCAAACTTCTCTTGTTTTGCATCATTTTGATCAGCGTAGCCATCTGTGGTAAGATAAATCATAGCACCTTTTGGCAAATCTATAAATTGAGTAGTAAAATCTTTGTGTGCTTTATTTCTGACTCCACCAATCGTTTTGTTGTCACCACGCAGATAAAAAGCTTCTTCTACATTTGAACTATTTGGCATGGTATAAATAAATGGTCGTTTTGCACCTGTAAAAGCTACTTCTGTATGAGTTGATTTGTATTCTAATCTACAAAAAGTGGCATCCATTCCATCATCATTAGCTCTATCGTTTTCACCTTGCGATTGACGTTCTTGTTTTAAGGCTTTTCTTACTTGACTATTTAATTGTTCCAAAATTTCACTAGGTTCAAATATTTTTTTCTCATTCACAATTTCATTCAGAATTGAATGCCCAATCATAGACATAAATGCCCCTGGTACGCCATGTCCAGTACAGTCAACAGTAGCAATAAAGGTATAATTGTCAATATGAGAAAACCAATAAAAATCTCCTGAAACAATATCTTTCGGACGGAAGAGAACAAAATAATCAGACAAATACTGACTCATTCTTTCATTACTAGGCAAAACAGCTTGTTGAATCGTCTGAGCATAACGAATCGAATCCGTAATATTTCTATTCTTATTCTGAATAGTATCATACGCCTTTGCGTTATCTATCGCAATAGCTGCATAAGAAGCTAATGAACTAAGAAGAGCTACTTTTTTCTCATCGTAAGCATTTTTCTCAAAACTCTGAACTGTAATTACTCCAATAGGACGGTTTTCAACAGACAAGGGAAGATAAATCAATGATTTAGGAATGCCACCCACTACATCTTTTGAAGTTGCATATTTTTCTGGATATTCTTTTTCTATGTCATTAATCAAAATAATTTCTTGTTTACCAAGACATTGTACCGAAAAATGATTTTTATTAGACACATAGTCAGAATGGTCTGGCAATATTTCTCCTTTCTCTACAAAGCCTTTAAATTTTACACGCTTTTCTGTAGGTTCATAAATGCCAATCCCAAATGCTTCAGCTGGCATAAGTTGATTTACTTTTTCATAAAGTTTTTGAGAAATTGCTTCTAAATCAAGAGATGCTGTGATTTCTCTACCAATATCAGAAAGAGTATCTAAATTTTGATACGATTCTTCTACTTCCTTATTTTTTTGAACTAATACCACAGCTTGTTCTTCAAGTTCAGAGTTTTTCTTTTCAATATAATCTCTCTGACTCAAAATTTCTTCTTGTTGTTGTTCTAGCTCTTCATTTTGCACCAAAATTTCTTGTTTTTGCTCTTCTAAAGCAAGATTTTGAATACTAATTTGGTCTTTTTGCTTGGTAATACGTTCATTTTGCTCTGAAAGAAGATTATTTGCTTTTTGTTTTTGGAAGAAGGCAAAAAGAATAATGAGACCAATAACTAAGGCTAAAGCAATCGCACCATAAAGAATATAGCGTAATAATCTATCTTCGTTACGAGCTAATTTTTCAATTTCAATTTTTTCAGCCTTTAATTTATTTTCAAGTTCTAAGTTTTTGATGGCTTCTTTTTGTTTTTCTTTTTCTAAAATTTCTTGTTTGAGAGCAAGGTCTTTTAGCTCTTGTTCTCTTTCTAGGTCTTTTATGGCTTGTTCTTTTTTCTCACTTTCAAGTTGTTGTTGTGTGAGTAAAAGTGCTTGTTGCGTTTTTTGTCTTTCTAAGTTAGCATTTTTAAAATTAGCCTCTTGAATGGTTTTATCTTGCAATTCTAATTCAAGACTCTGTAGTTTTTTGTCTGTTTCTAACTGTTTTTTCTTAGAAGCAAGATCTTGAATTTCTTCATCTACCAAGAGAAGTTTTAGTTCTTTTTCATTTTTCTCAAAGGCAATTTGTCGTTGCAACGATTTTTGTAATTCTTGTTTTTCATTTTGAGAAAGCGAATCACGAACGGCTGCATATTGTCCATAATACGCATACGCATTTCTATAATCATTCTGACGCTGATAAATTTCAGACATTGTTCTATAACTCGTCGTCAAAACTTCTGCATTTCTGTTTGCCTTAGCTATTTTGATGGCTTCTGCTGTATAAGCACGAGCATTCTGAAAATCTTTGCGCAATAAATAAATAGCAGCTAAATAATTATAGGCTTGTGCTACTTCATTCGGATTTCCACTTTTCTTAGCTGATTCTAATGCTTGTGAAAAGTAATTTAAAGAGTTGATATAATCTCCCTTAATTTGATAAATTACGCCAATATTTGTGAGTGTTGTCGTGTTGGGTTTATCAGCAGGATTGAAGGTC
>DAIUBX010000086.1:0-4518 GCA_036846465.1 Bernardetia sp. | reverse complement strand
CCAAAAATTTATTCAAAAAGCCAATATTATTTAGAGCGACTGCGGTTCCGTTATTATCTTTTTTAGATTTATGAATAGCCAAAACTTGTTGATTGTATTCCAATGCTTTTTGGTAATCACCTTTTATTTTATACACATCGGTAAGATTGCGAAGAGTTTCTAATTTACCTTCTATATCATTTTGAGAATTATAAATATCTAGCACAGCTGTATAATATGCCAAAGATTGATCATAATTTTTGAGTTGAAGGTGAGCAGATGCAATATTTGAGAGTAGTTTGGGATGAATACTTTCTCCCAATTCTTCAAAAATTTCATTTGATTTGGTTAAGTATTCTAGTGACTTTCCTGCTACTTCTTGTTCTTGATAAAACTCGCCAACTTCTTGATACGTTTCTGCTAATAATTTTCTATTTCCTGTTTTTTCTATATTTTTGAGACCTTGTAAATACCAACGTAAACTATTGGTAAACTGATTTTTACCTCTATAAATATGAGCAAAATGAAGAATACTACTTGTTAATTCAGTTTGTGCATTAGCTTGAAGTGCCGAGCTAAAAGCTTGTTGAGCGTGTAAAAGACCTTGTTCATAATTTTTTCCCTCAATATCAAATTTAGCCATTTGATTTTTGATATGTGCTTTTGCACTATCTGAACTTGCTTTTTGAAATTGGGCTTCCAACTGCTCCATAGATTGAGCAATTACTTTATTAGAAGAAAAAATAAAAATCATGAAAAAGACCACCCAAAAAGCCTTCTTTGAGTAAAGTAAATTACATGTTCTATGATTAATTAATTTATTCATACAATAAAATGATAAGAGAAGGGAAAAGCTACATTTTTAAATAGATTATGAATATGGATATAGTTTGGTAGTATTGTAGTTCAATATGTTAAATAATCTTCACACTTGCAATGATTAATCCAAAAAATCTGTATAATTCTTTAAAAGTTAATAGGTTATCTGTTTTTAGTCTAAAAGCTAAAAAACTCATTTGTGTATTTAAGTATGATTTTTCTAATTAAAAATTGTTTAAAATAAAGTTTGTTTGGTAATAGACAACATAGGATTCTCAAACTCTATACTATGAAAAAAAAAGACTGTTTTATTTTTAGATAACTTTTGATTATCAATTCTGTAAATAATTGAGATAATGTTTATAGCTTTCTAAAAAAAAAGTAGTCCATTTCTAAGTAATTGAACAGAGATTTACTAAATTAAAAACGGCTATTTATTATTAGGACTTTCGCAAATGACTTTTTTATCAGAATAATATTCTGTTTACGTCGGTCTGCCCTACAGGACTGACCTTGTATTCATACTTAGGTCAGCCCGATAGGGCAGTACCGAAGGAATAACAAAATAATATTTGGTAAGCGATTGATTTTACGAAAGTCCTAATTATATTCCAGTAAAATGTAAAGTCTGATTTTATCACATGCCAAAACAATCAAAACAAATAAGGAGTTAGCAAAGTATTCAAAAAAATAAAAAACTCAACTTCTATTTGATTTATGTCTGATAAAAAACAACTTGCTATTTTTTGGTTTCGCAGAGATTTACGACTTGATGATAATGCAGGTTTGTACCATGCACTTCGTTCAGATTTTGAAGTCTTGCCCCTTTTTATTTATGATGCTGATATTTTGGAAAAATTGGAAGATAAAGACGATGCTCGTCTGACGATGATTTATAGGTATTTGGGCAAAATAAAAGAAGAATTAGAAAACGAAAAAATAGCTAGTTCGATTTGCATAAAAATAGGAAAACCAATAGCTATTTTTGAAGAATTAAGTCAAGAATATGAAATAAAAGAAGTCTATACCAACCACGATTACGAGCCTTATGCCAAAACTAGAGACGAAAATATAAAAGAGTTTTTAGAAACAAAAAACATCAAATTTAAGACCTTCAAAGACCAAGTTATTTTTGAAAAAGAGGAAGTTTTGAAAGACGACGGAACGCCTTATGTAGTCTATACGCCTTACAGTAGAAAATGGAAAGCTGCCTTAAAAGCTGATTCTTTAGAGAGTTATCCAACAGAAGAGCATTTTGATAATTTTATAAAAGTAAAAAAATCAGACGTATTTCATTTTCCAACACTCAAAGAAGTAGGTTTTGAAGAAAATCAAAATCCACATATCCCATCTACTGATTTTCCTAAAGAAATCATTAAAAGTTATGAAGAAACAAGAGATTTTCCAGCAAAAAATGGAACAAGTCGTTTGAGTCCACATTTGCGTTTTGGTACAATTAGTATCAGAAAATTAGCTAAACTTGCCAAAGCAACCAATGAAAAATATTTTAATGAACTCATTTGGAGAGAATTTTATATGTCCATTTTGTATCATTATCCAAAAGTAGTCAATAACGCTTTTCGTTCGCAATATGACAAAATTTCTTGGCGAAATAATGAAGAAGAGTTTGAAAAATGGTGTGAAGGCAAAACAGGTTATCCATTAGTAGATGCAGGAATGCGACAACTCAATGAAACTGGTTTTATGCACAATCGTGTCAGAATGGTGGTAGCAAGTTTTTTGACTAAACATTTGCTTATCGACTGGCGATGGGGAGAGGCATATTTTGCTAGAAAATTACTAGATTATGAGCTGTCTTCGAATAATGGAGGCTGGCAATGGGCAGCAGGAAGTGGCGTAGATGCTGCACCTTATTTTCGTGTTTTCAATCCCGAATCTCAGCTCACAAAATTTGATAAAAATCAAAAATATATCCGAACTTGGATAAAAGAATACGACACCAAATTTTATCCAAAACCAATCGTAGAACACAAAATGGCACGAGAACGAGTTTTGGAAACCTATAAAAAGGCTTTGAATGGAGAGTAATAAATTGTGAATTACAAATGGTAAACGAATTAGTAGTAGTTTACTATCAAAAAACTTTTTCAATGGTACACTGCTTCAAAAATTTTGTGCTATTTTTCTACCCTCGTTGACAGTGAATGATAAAATACGGCTATTTTTAGTACAAAACCTTCGAAACATTATATACTAACCTTTCAATTTATTTTTTTCATCAAAAAGTGAAATATGCTGATTCAAAGACATTGCTTTTTGTAGGTCATCGGCAGAATCTACTTGATACGACAAATCTTCCAATTCATCTAATAAATGCAGTTCAATATCTTCTTCTGACTGAATTGGACTTGTGCTTCGTTCGATGTCTTGATTTGTATTTTGTTCTTGTAAATCATTCAGACGGTGCATAATTCCTTGTAACTTCAAACGACGTTCTTTTTGGAATTTTATATTTCTCAAACGTTTATTGATTTTTTTGAAACTATTATTTCGCATTTGAGCGACTTTAATATTCTTTTGAGCTGTTTCGATAAGTTGCAAACCCATTTCTATATTTTCTTCATCCAATTCTTTATAAAAGTCATCTTCTAAAATAAAAGATGTCAAATTATTTTCATTCTTGAACTCATAAATAATGATTGCATTCGGTAATTTAGCAATATCAAAGGCACTTCTGACATAATAAATAGACTTATAAATCTCTTCCAAACTTTCCTCTAACTTTTCAGTGAGAACAGTTCCATTTTCTAACATGGAGTTATTTTTAGCAATCAAATCATCTAGCCTTGCGATATTTTCGTCATACGGTTGTTGATTTTGTTCTTTCTGGACAGGATTTTCTTTTGCTTTACTAGCTTCTTGAAACGAAATAGGAGCGATTTTTTTATCATTATCTTTTGTTTTGATGTGTTTATTATAGATTTTGGAATACGTATCTTCCAAAACACCCAAAAACTCCTCAAAATCCCCCTCTAAAAAGAAACGGTATTCTATCTCAATTCGATTTCCTCGTGTGTCTGTAATTACACATTTTGTTTCTGGGTGAAAATCCTGTGTTTGTATATTCGGACGTTCAAAAAGAATAGTTGCTACTTCCCCTCTTCTTCTGTGATATCTATGTCCTTTTTGTCTTTCAATAAGTTCTATTTTTTTGATGTCTTTCAAATCAACTCGTATAGACTCATTATTTGCACCTCTCCTAATTTCTAGATATTGATTAGTCAATCGAATAGATTTGATTTGTTTTGTCCAATATTCTTTTACTAATGGAATTAGAATAGAAACTGCTACAAAACATAACAAAATCTTAAAAAAAAGAGGCATCCAAATCATACTGTACGCAAAGGTAAGTCCCATAATGAGCTTTCCTATAAAAATATTGCTCATCGGACGCATCGTATCTAGCTCATATACAGCATCTTTTGAGTAGATAGAAGTATAAGGCGAGTCATAATTTGGAATATAAGGCTTTCTCTCGTTTTTATTAGAGGGGTTAAAATCTTTCATATTATTATTATTTTCTTAGCCTAGTTTTTAGTATTGACACAATTAATATGGCTTTTCTAGGATAATTTTAAAGCAAAAGGACTTAGGAACAATTAATTAAGAATTACAAATTAAGAATTACGAATTAAATTAACTATACTGTTTCAAAAGTTTTATTATATTTTGCTGTGCATTCAGTTCCTCAGAACTGAA
>DAIUBX010000085.1:0-8717 GCA_036846465.1 Bernardetia sp. | reverse complement strand
CAAAAGCTAATAATTGAGCATCTTCTCCAAGTTCTTCTAAAAGTTTTTCTATTGCTGTATTATCTTGAATACCACTACGAATTGCTCTTCCAATATTTATAGCTGTGGTAAATGTTCCTTTGAAAAAACTATCTTCTTGTTTTAGTTTGAGTGCTGTTGTTGTCCAAAGAGCCAATCCACCCAAATTATTATAGAGAGGAGTTCCTAAAATAGGACGAGCAAGTTGTTCTATTTCACTAGCTTGTTTTGCAGACAAAACAGTTACAGTTGGGTCATCTCCTCTACTGGCTATAACTACTGGAGAGATAGGTATTTTAGCTTGTGCAAATGAAGTCATTGCTAGTTCTGGAACTGCTCTTCCCACTCCGTCTCCATTAGGCACATAAAGTCCATAATCGGCTGCATACATAAGCGTTACAAGCATATTCAAACCAGATTCAACTACTATTGCAAAATCATATTTTTTATTAATGACTGTACTCATTCTCTTTACTGCATTATCAATAGCTATCATCAAACTTGCCGTATCTTGTAATTCTTTAGGAGAACCAATTCCAGCCACTACTGAACCTACACGATGGTCAGCTAAATCCTCAACATTTACCAAAGCAGGTTTCTTATCTAATTTAATAAGAACTTCGCCAAACATTTTTCCTATTTCAAAGCTCCCCCCCCACTTCCTAAAAAAGCAGCTCCATAAACTAAATCACGTATTTCTTCATCTTTTAGATAAGTAATTTGTGCTTCTTTTGATTTTTGGCTTTTTGTATTAGTAAATGGTGCGCCATTTGAATTATAAAGTAACATAAACAGTATTATTTTGATGATGATTAATTTTAAATGCACTCACAAAGATATAATTTTTTATTTATTTTTAGTCTTGCTCTTTATTTTTTGCTATACTTCTAACCCAAAGTTGATAGTTAGTCCCTCCTTATGAACCCCATTTTTTTGCAGAAAAATGAAAAAAAATGGGGTAAAAAGTAGAAAAAAGCGTTTTTAAAATAAATTCAAATGAATTAGAGGCATTCTCTTTTGCCTTTTTCATCCATTTTTTCAAATTCCAAGCAGTAGCTGTTAGCATCGCATTTATTTTAGGCGATGCTTTTCCGTGCAAATAATTTCTTTCCATTCTAAACTGACCTTTTAAATGTCTAATTACTGGTTCAATGGCTGCTCTCCTTCTAAACTTGCTCCTTTTTTTTCTTTTTTGATAAGTAGTATCCGTTTTTTTAGGTTTTGATGGTGTACTAATTTCTACTCCTTTTATATTTTTTTGTCCTGCTGCTCCTCGGTCATAAATTATCTCTTTAGGTAACCGTTGGAAATTTTCTTCATATTGATTTAGTAAAGGTTCGATTGTTTTTCCATCGTTAGGATTACCTTCATAAGCCTCTACACCTACTACTACTAATGTATTTGGATGCACCAATAAACCTATTTTATTTCCAAATTCGTACTTTTTACCTGCTTTTCCTTTGGCTATACAAGTTGTAAAAGGCTTACATAAACTGTATATTTTATCTTTTGTATAACGAGTTTGGGCTAAAACTTTTTTGTAAAGTTCTAAATCTTCGAGGTACTTAACTAACACTTTTTCATCTAGTGTACGCTCTAATTCTCTGACTAAACGACCTGCAATAACACGTAACTTTTTAATGGATTTCTTAGCTTTTTTAGCTCGTCTCGGATGCTGACTATTGTAACAATTTCTAAGATACTCTTTACTTTTTCTTATGTAAGTTTGACGTTGATTTACACCTTCTTTTTTTGCGATGCGATTACAAGTATCAATAACCTGTTTAGCTAATTTTGCATCTGTTGGATAGGTAGTATTATTACCTTGAACTGTTGTATCAGATAAATAACTATCACTTTCTGCGTTTTTTCCGTGTAATGCAACAGAATAAGCAAATATTTTTCCTACACCTTCCTCACCAATACGTTTACGAAAATGAACAAAGTCACTTGGATCAAAAGGAAATTTATGAGTAAAATGGACATATCCACAAAAATATTGCAGGTAAGGATTTTGAATCCAAGCCTCTGTAAGTGTCTCATCCCCTAAATTATAGAGTTGCTTCAACATCAAACAACCTACCATCATACGAATGGGAACAGAAGGCTGTCCTACAGTAGAATAATACAATTTAAAAGTATCTTCAAAGTACTTCCAATCGATTTGGTGAGCCAGTAAAACAAGTTCATGATTCATGTCAATGAAACTTGAAAGATGGGGTAAAAAGAGGTTAGTTTGAGGTTGAGGGCTTTTTCCGAGCATAAAAAAAACGTATTTTGCAAAGTTTTAGTGCTATCTTGAAAGAAACCTTGCAATTTGGAACACTATATTTGCCATGAAATTAAGTAAAAAAAGCCATTTAAACAACTTTAAATAGCTTTTTTTATAATTCGTAAGGAGGGACTAGTTAAGAGTATTTTTATAATAGCCCAAGGAATTATTAATGTAGATAAAACTATTTCAAGAGGCTTTGAATCTGAATTACAAGTAAAACCACACCCAAATTTTCAAATTTCTTCGACTTTTGGTTTGACAGATACAGAAATTACTAAACTTGTTTCGAATCCTGAATGGGAAGGTAATAAATCTCCTTTAGTAGCTAATACAACTTTTAATTTAGGGTTTCAATACAAATTACCTATTTCTAAAAAACTTAATTTACTTTCTAGTATAGATACAGAAAGACGAGGAAAGTTATATTGGCATATTGATAATAAAGATGCTCAAAATCCTTTTTGGCTTGTTAATGCTCGTATGTCCTTGCGTCATGAAGATTGGAACATAGCTATTTTTGGAAATAACTTATTAAATACAAAATACAATGTAGAGTTTTTTGCAAAGGAGTTTTCAGGAGCAGGTACAGATATAAGATGGCTCAATCAACCTCTTAGTTTTGGAGTTTCTTTAGGATATAATTTTTAAAATAGACTTCTAAATCTTAGCTTCTAACAAAAAATCCTTACAAAACATAAAGTTTTGTAAGGATTTTTCATTTATCAAAAGCTAGGTTTTATTGCATTCCACCTGCTGCACCATATTTCTTAATAGCATCTTCAAACATTTTTTGACGTTCTTTGAGGCTATCCAAACGAGTTTGGTCGTCTTTAGAAAACTCTAGTTTTACTTCGTTTCCATCATTATCAACTACGATTTTTCCTTCTTCTTTCATAATTGATTTTTTAGCTTCCAAACGCTGAATTTCTTGATTTGCCATTGCATCTAATTGACGATAAACTGACATCAAAACACGCATTTGAATACTACTACGCTGAACCAAATCACTATAATTGAATTGGTTTAAATTATGTTTGTAAACAAAATTTAGATTTTCCATAGCACGACTAGAAATATCTTCTGCCAGTGCTAAGGCTTTTTCATCTGCTTCTGCTAAATGATACAACTGAACAAAATAAGGTTCATAATAACTGTAAGGAACATTCATGACTGGCAAAAGTTCGAAGGCTTTGTCTAGTGTTTCGACAGCTTTTTCTTTCTCGCCACGCTCAAAATACTCTTGTGCCAAACGGAAATACACTTGACGGAATTGCGCTCCGAATTTCTTGTATTCGTCATCATAATAGCCTTCTGTTTGCATTCCTCTAAATTGGAACTCATCAACAGCCTTTTTCATTTCCTCAAAATTGACTTCTCCCAAATCGCCATTGTCTTGTGCAGCAATCGGCATCAAACGATACACCATTCCGTCCATTTGAAGATATTCTCTCAAATTGAAATTGATTGTATTGGCAGAAGTTTGATTGAAGTAAATAGGACGTTCCCATTTGTTAGTTGCAATTAAATCTAATAATAAAAGGTCATTTTTATAAAGATTATTCCCTTTGATATCAAATTCCATTACATCAACAATACGGTCTTCTTTTCCTTTTGGAATGAATCCTTTTGATAAAACTTTTTGCTTATCAATAGCTAAAGCAAATTTCTTAGAAAGAAGTTTTCCTGTACTGCTTCCATCTTGTAGCTGAACCATTACACGAGGGTCTTCTTTTTTAAGAAGGTCAAGATATAATTCTAAATTGACAGGCGAGTTGATATTTTTGTCTTCCGAACCATCTCTGTTTCCGATGTACATCAAATAATCATTTTTCCCTTGAACATAATCTTCTCTTTCTAAAGAAATAGGAATTGGTTCAGAATCATTTACTTTACTTGTCATTTGATCGGCATACCAATCTGTTGCAAAATAACTCAAAACAGCTACTCGAACGTCAGTACGGAATCCTTCTACATCTTGTACATACCAAAGTGGGAATGTATCATTATCTCCACCTGTGAAAAGAATAGCATTTGGTTCACAAGCTGCAAGAGTATTTCTTGCTTGGTCGACCGACAAATAACGTCCTGTACGGTTGTGGTTATCCCAACCTTTTACACCCATAATAGTAGGAACAATAAAAGCAACTGCCAACGCAGCACTAGAAGCAGCCATTCCAGAAATATATTTTTTCAAAAATTCGGCTAAGGCAAGCATTCCCAAACCTATCCAAATAGAAAAAGCATAAAACGAACCCACATATACATAATCACGTTCACGAGGCTCAACAGGAGGAGAGTTGAGGTAAAGCACCAAACCTATTCCCATGATAAAGAAAATAAGAAAAGTAATCCACCACCCTTTTTGATCTTTATTAGCTTGAAAAATAAATCCTATTATGCCCAAAATAAGAGGTAACATATAAAAATTATCTCTTGCTTTATTGGTAGCCAAATCTACTGGCAATTCTTTTCCTAAATCCTCAAAAGGATGAAGCCAACCAGCTTCTTTATCATCACTTTGCCTTCCTGCAAAGTTCCACATAAAATATCGGAAGTACATATGTCCAAACTGATACGTAAATAAAAATCTTATATTATCAGCAAAGTTTGGTCTTTCTCCATCTTTTAGGTCTAACCATTGTTTGTAAAGCTGTGGATGATTTCCTGATTGACTATATACACGAGGCAAGAGCATATTACCTTGTGGGTCATAGGTAACTTCAAATTTATGGTCAAAAACCTCATACTTATCGTTTCCTTTGCGATATAAAGCAGCTCCAATATCTTGTCCTGTGCGCTCAGAGGTAAATGTATGTCCATAAACAAGTGGACGGTCGCCATATTGTTCACGTTTTAAGTACGAAACAAATGTCATTACATCTTCTGGATTATTCTCATCAATAGGAGGATTTGCATTTGAGCGAATCAAAATAAGCGAATAGGTGCTATACCCTATCATAATAAAAGCAAAAGACAAAAGAGCTGTATTTAGAGGTACATTTTGTTTTTTAATAGAATAAAAAATTCCCCAAACAAGTGCAGCAAAAAAAGCAACTGCAAAAAATAAAGCTCCCGAACCAAATGGCAAACCAAAAGTATTTACAAAAGTCACTTCAAATTTTGCTGCAATAGAAGGCAATCCCGGAATTACACCATAAGTAATCAAAACAACAATTCCTGTTCCTGCTAAAAATGTAAGAACCCAGCCTAACGGAGTTTCATTTTTGTATTTTTTGAAATAATAAACATACGCTAATGCAGGCAAAGCAAGCAAATTAAGAAGGTGAACTCCAATAGAAAGACCTACTAAGTAAGCAATAAAAATAAGCCAACGATTAGAATCTCGCTCATCATCAATACGTTCCCATTTAAAAATTGCCCATACTACAATCGCTGTAAAAAACGATGACATACCATACACCTCAGCTTCTGCTGCCGAAAACCAAAACGAATCCGAAAAAGTATAAGCCAAAGCACCAATAACACCACTTCCCAAAATCATTATTTTTTCAGCAAGTGTATAATCGTTTTCTTGTGCATCTAAGCCTTGTTTTAACTCTTTTTCTGTTTTAGCATCCATTACTTTTTGTAAAGTAGGGCGCACAATACGACGAGCAAGCATCGTTATTGTCCAAAACAAAAATAAAATAGAAAAACTACTACAAAGAGCAGAAAGCATATTTATCCAAAATGCAACCTGTAAAACATCTCCTAAAGCAAAAAGAGAAAAAATACGTCCGACAAGTAAAAAGAATGGCGCACCGGGTGGGTGAGGAGCCATCAGCTTATAAGAAACAGCGATAAATTCTCCACAATCCCAAAAACTAGCTGTGTTTTCAAGTGTGAGCACATAAACAGTAGTGGCAATCAAAAAGATTAGCCAACCTACAATAGTATTAAGACGATTAAAACCCATAGTTGAACAGTTATCAGTTACCAGTAATCAGTTATCAGTAAATACATTTTGATAAATAGACTAAATAACCTTTTTTATTAGAAATTTCTTTTCAAGACACGAAAATAGGAAAAGTTTGGCAACTACTATATATTCTTTGGATTAAATTATGGTAATTTAGAAAAAGAGAAGAAAAACTTACCTTTTTTGAAGATTTTTAAAGTTTTTGAAAATATTCTTCTACAAATTCATTTATCTTTTGTCCTAATACTTTATTAAGGTTTTCATACGATTCAAACGTCCACCCTGCTACATGAGGCGTAAGAATTACATTTTCCATAGCAACAAGCTGCTCAAACTGTTCTTTTTGCAAGTCTGTAAAAGTATTTAATTTTTCATTTTCTAAGACATCCAAACCTGCACCCTTTATTTTCCCATTTTTTAGATTTTTTAAAAGTGCTTTTGTATCTGTTACTTCTCCTCTTGAAGTATTAAAGAAAAAGATAGAATTTTTGAAACCTTGGAAAAAAGCATCGTCAGCAAAATGATAATTTCCACTTTCGCCTTCTTTACCATCAATATCATCATCTAAAGGAATATGAATCGATACAATCTGTGCTTTATCTTGCAATTCTTCTAACGTAACAAGCCGTGCAAAATCATCTTGGTCTTTATATCTCTTATCGAATGCCAAAACTTCACACCCCAAAGTGTGTAGTTTTTGAGAAAGTAATCTGCCTACATTTCCATAACCTATTATTCCGACTGTTTTGCCTGTCAGTTCTATACCTCTATTAGCTTCTCTTTTCCACTCAAAATTAGCTAATTCATTTTGGGCTTTCTTAAAATTATTCAATACTGAAAACATCAAGCCTAGTGTATGTTCTGTGACTGCATTTCGGTTTCCCTCTGGTGCTGTGAGTAATTTTATGTTATTTTTGGTAAGTGATTTTTTGTCTATTCCATCTGTTCCCGAACCTACACGAGCTATAAAGATCAAGTTTTTAGCATGATTTATAAATTTTTGGTCGATAACAAATCTACTTCTTAAAATTAATCCATCAAAATATTGTATTTTATTTATAATATCGCTATCTTTCCAATCAAAAGCATAAGTATATTCTATTTTATTATTTAAAAAGTGAAACTTAAAAGAATTGTGTAACTTGTCAATAATAAGTACTTTTAGTATTTCTTTCATAAGTTATTAAACTTTATTTACAGTATTGGTGCTTTTTTTGAGATAATAAAAATAATTTTAACGCTATTTGTTACAAATGTAACTTTTTAAAAAAATCTATCGTTTGTTAAATAAATTAAAATTAATAAATATTTATTCTGAGCTAAAAAATATCAACTAAAAAATCTGCTTTAATTTTATAATTTATCCTAGACTTCCCCTTTTTAAATATAAAAAATATGAGTTCTACAGAAGAGCAGCCTATTAATAATACAAATCAAGGAAATATTCGTACTTTCATTGATAAAATCATCACTACGTATGCACAGGAAGATGAATTAATTCGTAAAGTAATTGAGTCTCGTCTTTTTTTAAATGGCATCCGACCTACAGAATATAATAACGATACGCCTGACGATAAACAAATTTTGAGGAAATTAAGTAACATAGAAAAAGAATTAGAAAAAATTTTCGCCTAGAATCATTGTTAATATGAGTTTTAATAGTGATATTTTTTAATTTCTCAATATTCCAACTACTTCAAATTTATCAAATACATTTTCGTTGTGAGGAGCATCATTTTGAAGCTCTTTTGTAAGATCTTGCCCAGCCCAATGCTCATAATGTTTGCCTTTTAGCCAAAGCCTAGAGCTTGAAACATCATAAATTAGATTTTTGTAAGCACACCAAATTTCTGGACGATCTTGTCCGTTTCGTAAAGCAAGTTGAGATGAAGTATAAGAAGGCAAATTTTCTTTATCTAAATGGGGTAGGTTAATATTCATAATTTTTGTATAAAAATAATTTTATGTAAATTAGAAAACATTTTTAATAAAAAAAACTTGTAGATTATAATTAGTATATTCAATTTGAGAACAATCAATTTATTATCAATCATTTGAAATGGGTGCAATCGCTTTTATTTGGGAAGTAGCCTTGCTTGGTTCACTATTAATCTTGCTTTTTATGATGCAAGATTGGAGTCAAATTGGGCTCTTCAAAAAATATATAGAAAAAAAACAACGCAAAAAAGACGAGTTAACAGCCGAGAAATTATTAGATGACTTGCCAAAAGGGATAACAAGATATAAAGAGAAAGAAATTTCACAAAAATAATAAATTGTAAAAAATTAAAGACCATTTCTACAAACTAGAAATGGTCTTTTTTGGATAAATTCCTAAAACTTCGCAAAATTTGAACTTCTTTTATTGTGAGTAAAATAATTGTGCGTATTTTTGAGTCGTGAAAGAACGCATTGTAATCATCCCGACCTACAACGAAATCGAAAACATCGAAGCTATTATTCGTGCCGTATTTTCGTTGGAACTTCCGTTTCACGTCCTCATTA
>DAIUBX010000084.1:0-8766 GCA_036846465.1 Bernardetia sp. | reverse complement strand
AATATCCGAAAACAGCGAGTAAATCCTGATTCAAAAGAAGACTTTTGGGATATAGAAAACTTTGCAGCTTCGGTTTCTTATACCGATTCTAGGCGTTCGAATATTCGTTTGGCTACTGATGATTTGCGAGAAACGAGAGTGGGTTTGGTTTATAATTTTGGATTTGACGTAAAACCGTTTGAGCCATTTAAGAAAAATGAATTATTAAATGCGCCTTATCTCAAATTTATTAGGGATTTTAATTTTAATTATTTACCAAATAATATTACCGTTACAGGGCAAGTACATCGACGTTTTGCCAAAACGCAATACAGAAACGCTGAGCTGAATACGGACGGTGTTTTGCCATTCTTTCAAAAGTCGTTTTTCTTTGATAGAAATTATACTGTTCAATGGAATTTTACCAAAAGTTTGTTAGCAGATTATAATGCTACGGCTTCGGCAATTATTGATGAGCCAGAAGGAGAACTCAACACACAAGAAAAACAAGATTCTGTTTGGTCAAATTTTCAATCTTTGGGTAGAATGAAATTCTTTTCACAGGCCACAACGCTAAATTATCGTGTTCCTTTAGATAAATTTCCTGCTTTAGACTTTTTGAATGCTGATATTCGTCGTTCTTCCAATTATACATGGACGGCAAATGCTGTTGGTGTGGCTGATACGCTCGGTAATATGGCAAGAAGTAGCAGTCAGTTTTTGGTAAATGGACAAATTGATATGCAAAAATTGTATAATAAAAGTCCGTATTTAAGAGAAGTAACTGCACCAAAACGACAAGGCAGAAACGACCAAAATAATGCTACTTCTCGTCCGACCGAATCGCCAAAACAAAAGCGTTTGCAATACCGAATACAGAAATTTAAAGATAAAAAAGAACGAAAAAATAAAGTTCGAAATATCAAATTAGATAGGCTTATCGACTCTGTTTTTGTTGATTCCATTATGATTGCTCAATTAGATTCTTCAAAACAAGATAAAATCAATGAGAAATACGACAAAAAAGTTGCTAAATTAAATGAAAAACAGCAGCGTATAGAAGAAAAACTAAAAGCTGAAATAGAAAAACAGAAAGGAAAAAAAGGAGGTTTTTCTGGTGGTGGAGTTGGCGAAGGTGCAGTAAAAGCACTTTTATCTGTCAAACGAATAACCATTAATTATTCTGTCAATGGAAATACCATGTTGCCAAATCTTTTGACGACACCGACCTATTTAGGATTAGACCAAAACCTAACAGCACCGGGACTACCGTTTGTTTTAGGAAGTCAGAGCCGAGATAACATTTTGGATATGGCAAATAATGGTTATTTATCAAAATCACAAGCACAAACAAATCCGATTGTTCAAGACCAAGCCAAAACGCTGAGTATTCGAATGGACATTGAGCCATTGAAAGATTTTCAGTTGCAGATAGAAGGACAACGAACGCAAGGTGCAAATTATTCAGAAGTGCTGCGTTATGACCCTTTTAGTGATGATTATATTTCCGAAACGGCAGTACGAACAGGTAATTATAATATTTCGTATTTCAGTTTGTCGACAGCATTTACAAGCGATGATGAGTTTGGAAACTCTCCTTTGTTTGATGATTTTATTGCAAGTAGAACGACTGTAAAAAGTGCTTTAGATGCCGAAAATCAAGCAGGGGATTATGATTTGGGTTCGCAAGATGTTTTGATTCCTGCCTTTTTATCAGCGTATTCAGGTAGAAATACAACTTCAGAATTTCCACGTATTCCATTACCAAACTGGCGACTTACTTACAATGGTCTTACTAATTTAGCGATGTTCAAAGACCGTTTCCGTTCTATTAGCATTACGCATGGTTATCAATCTACGTATGCAGTTGGAAGTTATACGTCTTCACTTTTGTATGATTTTTCTTATCTGAATTTGGGAATAACGGAATATAATGTTCCTTTGGCAGACCTTGTCGACCCAGAAACTGGTAATTTACAGCCTGTTTTTGTAGTCAATCAAGTGAGTATTAGTGAGCGTTTTAGTCCACTTATCGGAATTAATATCCGTACAAATAATGATATTACCTTCCGTTTTAATTTTAATAAAGACCGTACACTTTCATTAAATCTTTCAAACGCACAGCTTGCCGAGCAAAAAAATAATGATTTTGTTTTTGATGCAGGTTTTGTCAGAAAAGGCGTAAAAATTCCATTTACCGATGTCGTCTTGAAAAATGATTTGACTTTCCGTTGTGCTGTTACGCTTAGAGATACAAAAGTTATTCAGCGCAAAATAGACACCGACGGAACACAAGACAGCGATTTTACAGGTGGAAATTTCAATTTACAGTTCAAACCAACACTTGCCTATATGGTCAATCAGCGTGTAAACTTGACTGCTTATTTTGATAGAGCTATCAATCGTCCTAGATTGAGTAATTCGTTTCCTCGTTATAATACTGCTTTTGGGGTGCAGGTTCGATTTAATTTGGCGCAGTAGGTTTTTTTAAAATATTATATTGAAGCTGTTTAAATTTTTATAATTTTATATAAATATAAAACTTTGTCAGTAGTTTGCCTAAGCAAACTCTGACAATAGTTTAACAAAACGATTGTATTTTAACTATTGTCAAAGTCTGATTACAGACTATTGACAAAGTTTAAACAGCTTCATTTCAAAAGTTTTTGGTTGTCTGACAGTTTTTGTGGAAGTTGTCGGTGTGACACCGACAAGGGCAAAAAAAGAACATTTGTAAGAAATACCTAACCGACGATTTTTTACCTTATCACAAAAATTGCCAGAGAACCAAAAAATATAACCTTATCTATGAAAAAATATAATTTATCATTCTTTGCCTTATTATTCTTTCTTATGTCTTTCCAAACTGATAAACCAGCCTATCAAATTTTTGATGCCGACGGTAAAAAAACTTCCTATTCAGCCATTTTAGAAAAGGCGCAAGAATATGATATTGTCCTTTTTGGCGAAAGCCATAACAACCCTATTATTCATTGGTTGCAAATTGAATTGACAAAAGATTTATATCAAAAATTATCTGAAAATCAAAGTAATGGCAAAAAGAGTAAAAACAATTTACTTTTAGGTGCAGAAATGTTTGAAGCTGATAATCAAACCATTTTAGATGAATATTTGAACGATATTATTACAGAAAAAAACTTTGAAGCTGAAGCGAGAGTATGGAATAATTACAAAACGGATTACAAACCTTTAGTAGAATTTGCAAAGGAAAACCAACTTACTTTTGTGGCTACAAATATTCCACGTCGGTATGCGTCTTTGGTTTCCAAAAAGGGGCTACCTAGTTTGGATTCTCTGACAGATGATGCAAAACGTTTTATGATGCCTTTGCCTGTTGAAGTAGATTTGAAATTACCTGCTTACGCAAATATGCTTAAAATGATGGGAGTTCATTCTACAGATACAGAAAATGTAAGCGAAGGAGCTGCAAATTTTGCCTACGCACAAGCCGTAAAAGATGCAACTATGGCATATCGCATAAATGAATATTACAAAAAATCTATTCAAGATAAGTCTAAAAATTCTGTTTTTTTACATTTCAATGGTTCTTATCATTCTGATAATTATGAAAGTATCGTTTATTATCTCAAAAAATATAATCCAAATTTGAAGATAATGACCATTACGGCAGCCGATCAAAAAGACTTAGATTCATTAGAAAAAATAGGAATGGCTGATTTTGCGATTGTTACACCTCTTTCTATGACTAAGACATATTGATTTTTTTACCATGAATGAAAAATTAGAAGAAAAAAATACGTCCATGTTCTGCACAATACAGAATATTCATATAATTAAAAATGAACAAAAAACCACTAAAAGAACACCTAAAACAAGCCATAGATTCTAAAAGTCATATTACTTTCTTAGTAGGTGCAGGAGTTTCGGCTGAAAGTGGAATTCCTACATTTAGAGGAAAAGAAGGCTATTGGAAAGTAGGTTCAGTTAATTATCAACCTCAAGAAATAGGCACATACAAAATGTTTTTGAAACAACCTTTAGAGGTTTGGAAGTGGTTTTTGTTCCGTAATACGGTTTGCCGAGCAGCGCACCCTAATTCTGGACATCACGCATTGGTAGAAATAGAAAAAATGTTAGGCGATACTTTTGCGCTTATCACTCAAAATGTAGATGGATTACATATTAGAGCAGGAAATAGTTCTGAAAGAATGTACACCATACACGGAGATTTGAATTTTTCAAGATGTGGTGATGAATGTTCAGAAGAGTTGTATCCCTTTCCAAATATCCCAAAACAAAGAGGAGAAGATTTGACAGAGCAAGAAATAGAAATGCTCAAATGCAGTAAATGTGGCGAGTTATTGCGTCCTCATGTGCTTTGGTTTGATGAATTTTATAATGAAAAATGGTATAGAGCCAACTCAGCTATGGAAATTGCAGAAAAAACAGAAATTCTTTTTATAATAGGTACTTCTGGTGCGACTACTCTTCCACACCGTATTTTCAAAACTGCTTTGCTCAATCGTGCTGCAATTGTTGTTATTGATATTGCAACTAATGTTTTTATGGAAGTAATAGAAGAAGATTATGAGGTGGGTTATGTTTATAGAGAAACAAGTGGAAAAGTATTGCAAGAAATAAAAGAGATGATTAAGGGTTGATTTAACATTTGTCATTTAATCAAAAAAATCCCTTCTCACAATAAAGTAAGAAGGGATTTTTGATTTATAAGAAAGTAAGTAAGTCATTTATTTGTCATTCATAACTTACCATTTACCATTGAATTAATATTTCTTAGGTTTCTTAGGTCTTACAAGAGGCTGTGCTTCTTCTTGCTGTTCAGGATTTTCTGCTTCAGCTTCCATTGCTTTCACATATTCAGCCATTTCTGCTTTATCAGAATATTGTTGAGCATATTTTTCTTTCTTCTTTTCTAATAATTCTTTTTCTTCTTCAATAGCATTTTTAGAATATAAATCTAATACTAAAGGAGTAGCTACAAAGATAGAAGAATACGTACCTACAATTACACCAATAAGAAGAGCAAAAGAGAATCCTTTAAGAGCTTCACCACCGAAGATAAACAAAATTAAGACTACTAAAAGTGTAGTAACTGAAGTAATTAATGTTCTACTCAGTGTAGAATTAACAGCTCCATTGATTGTTTCTTGCAAATCTTCATCTACTCTATCGTTGAGAGATTCACGAATACGGTCAAATACAACCACAGTATCATTTAATGAATAACCAATTACGGTAAGAATGGCTGCAATAAATACTTGATCTACCTCAACAGCAAATCCTAAAAGATAAGCAATTGCAAAAAGAGAAAGTACAATCAAACTATCATGGGTAAGAGCTGCAACAGCACCAACACCAAAACGCCAGTTGCTAAAACGAACCGAAATATAACCAAACATCAAAATCAAAGCTACAATTACAGCTGTACGAGCCGAATCTGCAATATCATCAGCGATAGTTGCACCTACTTTTGAAGTACTTACAACTTCTGGACTAAGAGCTGTATATTTTTCGCCCAAGCTAGCCATAATTTCGCTCTGAATTGCAACATCTGCATCAGTAGATTCCTCATCAGAACGATAACTCGTCGTAATTTTTACTTTGTCATTACCATCATATGTTTTGACTTCAACACCTGATTGTAATTTATTAGCTAAATTAGCTTTAATTTCAGAAGGAACTACATCTTGTGAGAATTGAACTACATATGAGCGTCCACCTGTAAAATCAACACCCATATTTAAGCCTTTTGTAGCTAAAACACCAATACCAACAGCAATCACAATACCTGAAATAGCATACATCAATTTACGTTTTCCCATAAAATTGAAGTTTGTATTTGCAAGCATATTTTTAGTAAATGGAGTAGAGAAAGACATACTGCTCTCATCTCCTTTACGGCTCATCCAATAGATAATCAAACGACTTACATAAACTGCTGTAAAGAATGAACAAACAATACCAATCATCAAAGTAACAGCAAAACCTTTGATAGGTCCTGCACCCAATACATAAAGTACAACTGAAGTAATAAGTGTTGTTACGTTGGCATCAATAATTGTAATTAAAGCTCTTTGGAAACCGTCCTCAATAGAAACAATTAAGCCTTTACCGAGTGCTAATTCCTCTCTAATTCTTTCAAAGATAAGTACGTTTGCATCCACCGACATACCGATTGTAAGAACGATACCTGCGATACCTGGAAGCGTAAGAGCTGCTCCAAGTTGTGCCAAAAGTCCAAAAATAAAGAAGATATTTGCAAGAAGTGCTACGTTTGCTACGATACCAGCTTTTGCATAATAAACAATCATAAACAAAACTACTAATCCTAATCCAACAAGAATAGACAAAATACCTTGTGTTTGTGCAACTGCTCCCAAAGAAGGTCCTACAACTGCTTCTTCCACAATACGAGTAGGAGCAGGAAGTTTACCAGCTTTCAAAATATTTGCTAAGTCTTTTGCTTCATCTATCGTAAAACTACCTGAGATAGACGAACGCCCACCACTAATTTCTTCGTTTACATTAGGTGCAGAATAGACATAATTATCAAGTACAATAGCTATTTGACGACCTACATTTTTTCCTGTAAGTTCTTTCCAAAGACGTGCGCCTTCTCCATTCATAGCCAAAGAAACCTCTACTTGTCCGTTTGGATTAATATCTTGACGAGCATCAGTAACTACATCTCCTGTCATTGGCGATTTTCCACCTGCTGCTGTTTTGATAACGTGCAACGTGTAAAATGATTTTCCTTTGTCTTCTACGTCTGGTTTTACACCCCAAAAGAATTTCATGTCTTTAGGAATGATGCTTTTTACCATTGGGTCATTCAATATTTTATTGATAGAAGAGGTATCTAAAGCTTCATACGTCAAAGTAAAATAATTCTGACTAAGAGGAGTAAGTTTTGAGAAAAGAGGAGAAACAGTTTGGTTTTTTGTAGTATCAGCATCAGCTAATAAATCATCTTTTTTAGTAGAATCAGTAGTTGTTGCAACGGCAGAACTATCAGTTGATGTAGAATCTGTATTTACAAATAAATCATCTCCTGTTGTACTAGCTGTATTTGTAGTATCAGGAATTGTCAAATCGTCTGTTGTTGCAGTTTCTGCTTTTTCCATACGATTTTCTACCCAAAATGTATTTATTTGTGTTAAAACGTCTTGGTATTCTTGTGGTTGATATACTTCCCAAAACTCTAGTTTTGCAACACCTTGTAATAAATCACGAACACGTTCTACATTACTTACACCTGGTAATTCTACTTGAATACGGCTAGTTCCTTCAATAAGCTGAACATTTGGCTGAGTTACTCCAAACTTATCTACACGGGTACGGATAATTTCGAAAGCTCTCTGAACCGAACCATCAACCTCTGTACGAATAAAATCTTCTACTTCTTTGTCAGAAGAACGGAAATTGATTTTGCCACTAGTTGCAGAAGTAGCAAAAACATCTTTCAATTTGCCTTCTCCTGCTTTTGCTTGATAGGCATCAAAGAAAAGCTCTACATAACGCTCTTGACTAGAAATTTGTTGTTTGTTTGCTTCTGTAAGGGCAGCCAAAAAGTTTTCATTTTGGCTTTCGTTAGACAATGATTTCAAAATGTCTATTGGAGAAACTTCAAGTGTTACGTGCATACCACCTTGAAGGTCAAGACCCAAATTAAGCTCTTTTTCTTTTACTTCTTGATACGTAAAGTTCGCTATCAAGATATCATAAACAGGTTGCGACCACATAGAGTCTAAATACTGTTTTTTGAGTTTAGCATCGCCATTTGAATAGGCTTCTGCGTTGCTTTCTACGTTGCGAGATACAAGTGTGAATGATAACGAGAACAAACACAAGACTGCAAAGAGAATAGCAAGGAATATAATAAAACCTCTATTTTGCATAAAATTTAGATAATTACGAATTAAAAATTACGAATTACGAAGTAATCAGCAGAGCTAATTACTAAAATGCAATTCGCTTAAATAAGGAATTAATTAACAATTTTAGAATTGAAAATTAAAATATATAAGTGTGTGAAATGAAATTGCGATAGAATAAACAAGATTACAAAGTAATTATAAGGTCGAAGACCTAAAAAGTATTTAACTGATTACTGGTAACTGTTTACTGATAACTGACTACGGTGCATTTGGAGAAATAAAGCAATTAAATAGTATCCTAAAGAATGTAGAACTAGAGAAGTAATACGTAATACTATTTATAGTTTGAGAAGAAAAAGAAGGGCAACTAAATTCTATACTAGGCGTAAGAATTATATTTTGAAAAAACTCTGTGGTAACAAATCCTTGCAATAGTGCATCAGAAGAAGTTGTTGTTTTGAGTGTCAGAGGTTCTTTTTCTTGTTGATTATCTGAGTTTGATAAAGTTTTTTTTGTATCTAAATCTTTATCAATAGTATTGATTAAGGAATAATCAATTTTTGTATTGTTACTTAAACTAATAAAATTACTTTTTCCTGCTTTCAAATCTGCATCTACACCAGCAAAACGCATTGTTGTCGAAAAGACAACTAGCACTAGCATAAAGCAAGTCATGAAAAGATTGCGAGAAGGAGTAGAAAAAATAGTTTTGGGCATTAATTTAAGACAGAATACAGTTTTTTAATAGAACTGCAAAATTAGTGTTTTTAATTTAGAATCCAAAAAAAGAAGTCGTGAAAAAAGGTTTCATTAAAATAAAATCCTAAAAAAAAGTCTTTACTCAATCAAATGATAGGGCAAACGCACGAAATTTATTTTTTATTTTTCCCCCATTATCAACGTCTTT
>DAIUBX010000083.1:5362-8768 GCA_036846465.1 Bernardetia sp. | reverse complement strand
AAAATAAATTTGAATACCAAAAATAATAGACAAAAAATTGTGTACGGTTTTAAAGAAGAAGGAAAATAAAAAGTATTAATCCTGTATTTTAGTATAAAAAACACCTTCTGTAAAATGAATGGTATCAGGGGCAGTAGGGTCGCAACTTCTTTCTTTTACTAAAGTTACTTCAAATGTTCCTTCTATGATACCACTTTTTTCATCGTATTTAGTTACATCTACATAACCAGCAACTTCTACAGAATCATCTACTTGATAAAAGGAACATGTTGCATCTCCATCTGCTGCATAGGTGTAATAAGTAGAATAAAATCTTATATTGTTCTCATTATCTGCATTAGATATAATTTCTTTACTTTTAATAAAATTATAACCTTCCTTTTTAGAAATTATATTAAAACGCAATCTTTCTCTAACAATACTTTGTTTGTCATATATTGCCATTTCCAGTTGTATAAATTCTTTTTCTTGTACGTTAGAATAAGCACGTATATAAGGTGTCTATCTACTGCTGTTTTTGAGAACTTTTGCTGTTCCGAAGTAGTTTTGACTAAGTCTAATTTCTTCTTTATCACAACTACTCACTAAAAAGCCTATTATATCAAGTAGAACTAAAATTAATTTTTTCATAAATAGTTTATTTAACGTGAATAGTAATAGAATGCAATCCATTTAGTTGAGAACGAATGCTGATATAATACAAACCATTAGAAAGTCCTGTAATATCAAATTCTCCTTTTTGAGTGAATTTTGAGTAAATCATAATTTTAGAAAATTAAAGTAAAAAAACCTTCTTCTATACTCAACATATCAAGTATAGAAGAAGGATAAAGTATTAATCCTGTATTTTAGTAGAAAAAACACCTTCTGTAAAGTGAAGTGTATCAGGTGCAGTAGGATTACAGCTACTTTCTTTTACTAAAGTTACTTCAAATGTACCTTCTATGATACCACTTTTTTCATCATATCTAGTGACAATAACATTTCCTGCATTTTCAGTAGAATCAGCCACAGAATAAATATCACAACCTACATCTCCGTCAGCAGCATATGTATAATAACTAGAGTAAAATCTGACATTATTTTCATTGTCAGCATTTATTATTATTTCTCTGCTCTTAATAGGATTATAACCTTCTTTTTTAGAAACTATGTAGAAGCGTAATCTTTCTCTGACAACACTTTTTTTGTCATATATCGCCATTTCTAGTTGTATATATTCTTTCTCTTGTACATTAGTGGTAGAATATATATAAGGTAACCATTTATTTCCATTCTTAAAAACTTGTGCTGTTCCAAAATAGTTTTTACTAAGTCGAATTTCTTCTTTACTACAACTACTCACTAAAAAACCTATTATAGCAAGTAGAACTAAAATTTGCTTTTTCATAAATAGTTTATTTAACGTGAATAGTAATAGAATGTAATCCATTTAGTTGAGAACGAATGCTGATATAATACAAACCATTAGAAAGTCCTGTAATATCAAATTCTCCTTTTTGAGTAAATTTTGAAGTATCTATTTTTTGTATTGTTTTTCCAAACGAATCTACAATCAAAATTTGCGTTTGTGGGTCTTCTTTTGGTAGTTCTACATATAATTTTGCTTTTCCTTCTATTGGATTAGGACTTACTTTAGCAACTATTTTACTTTCTTCTTCTGTTCTAAAACCATTTGAACCTCCTTCGCATGAAAAAGAGTTGGGAGGAGAGTAACTTGTCGTCTGAATGTAACGAGTTTGTGAAACTCCATCAGAACCAGTTACTGTCATACGGATTGTGGTTGCTGTTCCATTTTGCATAGGAGCTTGAAATAAGTAAAATTCTCCAGAGGCTCTGTACGTATAGTTTACGCCATTAGTAGAAGTATGCCATTGAATATTAAAAGGAGCTTTTCCACATCGAATATCTGCTTCATACCAGTTGTCTTGCCAAGGGCAAGGCGTAAAAGAGCCAATAATAGTAGCATAAAAACTTGTGGGATTAGGGAAATAAGCTGCTACCTGTTTTCCTGTGATTCTGAAATGCTGTGCAACATTGTTTTTGTTTGCTGTGCCTGTTGGGTGACCAGAATAATTTACATTAGGGTTGCTATAATGTAAAATACGTCCATCTGTATTTGATGACATCAATGTGTATTTAGAAGAAGTAAAAGGAGCTGGAAAAAATGATGGATTGAATCCATAACCATGCTCTATTGTACTAACTGGATCTTGTTGGTGTCTGCCTCCTAATAAATGCCCTACTTCATGAGCAAATACATTGCCTGAACTTGCACGATGAGCTAACATAACGGCATATCCATTATCAAATCCTTGTTCAATAGATTTTACATAACCTGCATAATTACCATAATTAGAATTTGCCATCAAAACGACTAAATCAGCTTGGTAAGTATTTCGTAAAGATTGAGCAGACGAAGTTATAGATAACCTATTTACATCAGCATCTATATCAGAGGTTTCTGTAAAGTTAAACGGCAAAATAGCAGCAATTTCTATACTTAAATCATTTCTACTTACTAATGAGTTTGTTAAAGCCGTTCGCATCTGCTGTGCTGCTAAATTGGTAGTGGCAGTAATATCGGTAACAGAAGCAGCTCCAGCAGGAGTATATAAAACCAAAATACGTACTTTGCTAAGTTCTGGACACTCTATGCGTTGTAGTGTATTTTGGTCTATTGGTTCTTCTTTTTTTGTTTTATTTTTGGTAGGATTAGTTTCTTTATCATTTTCATTTCCACATAAAGATTTTTCAGTAGGATTGATTTTATACAGAATTTGATAGCCATTTTCAATTTCTATAAATTCATAAGAAACTTCGTTTATGTTTATTGTACCGACGACTTCTCCGTCTTTCTTCATAAACAAAATGCTACCATCGTAACATTTTTTGCTTTTCGTTATGAAGTGTTCCATACCAATGGTAATTATTCTTATCTTCATACTCTCCACTCTGATAGGTAAAAGATAATTTACAAGCATAATTAGGTAGTACAAATTCAAGTTTATTTTCATTGATGACTTTCTCAATATCATTAAACTTCACAAGTTGAGGCTCTAGATAGAGTTTTTGACTCTTTACACAATTTAGTTTTTCTTGTCCTTCTTTAGAGAATTTAATCGATTTATTAGATATTACTTCGATAAAATTGTCTTGAGCATAGATATAATTACTTTGCAATAGCCAACAAAATAATAGGGTTAAAAACACAGCTACTTTTTTGTTCATGAATGAAACAGATTTAGGTTTAGTTGTAATATGAATATATATAGTTTATAAAAAATTATTTGATGATACAAATGTAGGTGGTCATTTTTTACAAAGCAAACTATTGTTAGTAAAGCTTTAAAATAATTTTGTTTTAACATTTGAATAGTGATATTTAATTAGTTTAATTTAATTA
>DAIUBX010000083.1:1394-5262 GCA_036846465.1 Bernardetia sp. | reverse complement strand
ATTTAATTAGTTTAATTTAATTATTGCTAAAATTTTATAAAAAGTATTTAAAAAGTATTTTACATAAATAAAATCTAATTTTTCTCTTTTCAATTATAAAAATTTTAATAAAACATAGTTTCTCATTTATGAGCTATTTCTATTTCTTCTTTTTAGTTTATCAAAAAATGAATTACTTTTTAGTATTTTTGTAAAAAAAATATTTGAACATTAATAATTTCTAGAAATTGCAATTTCCTTCCATCAACCGTCCTTTTTCCAAAAAACGTATTGGCTCTTATCCCTATATGGGTGTGCTGGTTAATATTACGTTAGCACTTTTTATTACTGGACTTTTGGGTTTGATTTTGATTTATACCTATCAATTTTCTATCAGAACAAAGGAAAATGTAGAAGTAGAAGTCTATTTACGTAGAGATGTCAATGAAAATCAGCGTTTGAGTATTCAGAAAAAACTCACTCAATTAGATTTTGTATTGAAAGATGAAAAGGGAAAACCTCGTGTTCGTTTTATGGCTAGTGAAGAAGCTGCCAAAATGATGCGACAAGAAGCAGGAGTAGAATTGGAAGAGTTTTTGGTAGGAGAAAACCGTTTGCCTGATGCCTATTACATAAATGTAGAAGAATCGTACTATCAAAAAGATAAAATGACTCTCTTAAAAGAACAAATTGAGAGTATAGAGGGAGTTTATGAAGTAGATTTTAAGGACAAATACATTGAAGAAATTACTAAAAATTTACAAACAATTAGTTATGTTTTCTTCGCCTTTGCGCTTGTTTTCTTTGTTGCTGCTATTATTTTGATTGATAGTGGTGTTCGTTTGGCTCTTTTTTCGCAGCGTTTTTTGATTCGAAGTATGCAGCTTGTGGGTGCAACGCCCTTTTTTATCAAAAAACCATTTCTTCGTCGTGCTTTTATTCACGGAATTATTGGAGGACTTGTTGCTTATAGTTTAGTACTTGTTCTTGCCAAAGGTTTTGCAATTTGGATTCCAGAACTCAATGCCTTTGATTACATGGGTTCTATTCTTGGACTTGGTTTTGTGATTTTAGTTTTGGGAGTAAGTATCAATACAATTAGTGCTTATATTGCTGTGAGCAAATATTTGTATATGCGAT
Organism: Bernardetia sp.; assembly: GCA_036846465.1. GTDB lineage: Bacteria > Bacteroidota > Bacteroidia > Cytophagales > Bernardetiaceae > Bernardetia. The sequence goes on along the minus strand of DAIUBX010000083.1, from coordinate 4,143 downwards.
TGGATGATTTGTATTAATTGATGAGTAAAAGGCAAACCTTTTACCTACAAAAACCATTTGCAACTAGAATCAATTTATTTTCGTTTAGATAAAGACTAGAGAAACGAATAGATTGTAAAAACACCAAATTTCAGAGTTTTCTTTTATTTCTCTATCTTGTAATTATCCTTTAAATAAGGCTTATTTTAATTTAGACGAATAACTGATAATGAAAAAATATATTCCTTTCTCTGTATTTTATATTTGCTTTTTTTGCTTTTACGTAATCACTTTTTCAGTAATTGCACAAACGGCTTCCATTCCTCATTCTTTAGATGAGGCAATTTCTCTTTTCAATGCAGGAAATCACAATGAAGCAAAAACACTATTGCGCCAAAATTTAGAACACGACCCTGAAGATTCTGATTCTCGTTCGGTCTTAGGAAAAATGAATTACCATTTGGGAGAATGGCAAAGTGCAATAGATGTTTGGAGCGAAGGACTAAATGGGAAACCATCCGATTATGTTTTTCATATGAATATTGGAAATGTGTTCTTTGAAAAAGCAGAGCAAAATGCACCTTCTATTTATTTAAAAAGCTATTCAGAAAAAGACATAGAAGAAAAAACAGAACTTTATGAAAATGATTTTATCAAAAACACCTCTCCTTCCTTTTTAAAATATTGGGAAAATGGAATTGAAGCGTATCAAGCTGCCTATAAAATTTATCCGTATGAAGAATATGTTTTGGAACGATTAGCTGATTTGTATGAAATGAATAGAGAATTTGATAATTCATTTTTGTATTACAAACAACTGGCAGAACTTTATCCAGAAAATAGTTATTACCTTACCAATGCAGCAATTTATCAAGCAAAAATAAAAACTTTAACTAAAAAAGAACAAGAGTCTTTAAATAATTTAGTTTTGGAAAGGTTGTATCACTCTTTAGAAGTGGATGCTCAAAATCCTGATACATATAGAGAATTAGTTCATGTTTTGGAGAATATAGACAATCTTCTTTCAGAAAATGAAATTGAGTCTGTTGAAGATGCCTTAGTACTTTCAAAGGAAATTTCTCAACGTTTAGATACAAGACTAGCCTTCGAACAAAAAGCTGATTTTTATGCTTCTATTCCTAAATATGCACGTTTTGAGTTCTCTAAGGAAAATGCCTTGTTATTGGATAGATTACTTGCAAAAAATTATAGTCAGAAAAAAAATTGGTCTAAGTTGATAGATTCTTTAGCCATTACTGTTTCTGATGAAAATACCAGTACAGATATTAATACACAAAATTTATTGATTACAGTTTTGGCTGCTGATGCTTCTGATTCTGAACTGCTGCGTACTTTTGATAGTTATTATTCTTTATTTAGAGAAAGACAAAATATTATTACTGTCCTTTCAAAAACGCATCATGGACAATGGCTTTTAGTTCAACTTTTAGGAGAAACCAAAGAAATAAAACTAACACGAGACATAACGACTACTTTAGTTAGAAAAAAATCACCTAATATGCATGATGTTTTGATAGGTTTATTAGAATATGATTATTTACCTGAGTCCATGGATATTGCAAAAAATTTATCTAAGCTAAATGATGAAAGAAGTAGAACTGCACTTATAAAAGAGCTTTATTTACCTCTTCCCAAAACATCTGAAAAATGGAGAAACAAAACCTATTATGCGTTACAAGTTCGTCAAATGCGCTCTATTTTGGCACTTTCTTCATTAGAAAAAGATGAAAATATAAAACAAGAGTTACTCAAAGGTTTGGAGCGTCAAGATGTACGTTTGTTTTGTGCTGTGGCTCTTTATTCTCAAACTAGAAATACAGAATACCTAAAACTCGCCAAAAAATACAAGCCTAAAAATGTTCCTTTTCCAGAATTAGGACAGTTTTTGAAACGATGTAATGACTCAAAAGCGAGTTCTTTGGGGGATAAGTTTATTAAGGGGTAGCTCAATCCACCTCCAAAAACTTAACAGCTTTTTTATAGTCTTGAAAAACTTTCGTATTGATTTCTATTGATGTTTTTACTTCAAGAATAGAAATTCGGTTTCGTTTTTCGGTGTCTAACTCTAGGTTGTCTAAAGCATTTTGAAGTCCGTTTTTATCTTCACAAAAAGTATATTCTAAATCAAATTCTTTACTCAAACTTTGAGCATTCAAAGGCTGTTTGATGACAAAAAACTCATCAGATTCGGGTTGTTTGGCTGCATCAGGGAGCATCTTAAAAATTCCTCCTCCGTGATTATTGAGTAGAATTACAATCAGATTTTTTGGTAAATAATTATTCCAAAACGCATTTCTATCATAGAAAAAAGCAACATCGCCAGTCAGTAAAATATTCAATGTTTCGTCATCGGCAAGAGCGTGTCCTATGGCTGTACTTGTTGAGCCATCAATTCCACTTGTGCCACGATTCGAAAAAACTTCAATTTCTTTATTTGCATCTTTATCCAAGTTGAGATAATTAGCATAACGAACACTCATACTATTTGCCAAATGAAAATTAGAACGTTTTGGTAAGTGTTCCATCAACATTTTAACAGCTTCAAACTCTGAAAAAGGCTGCTCTTCGAAAAAATGAGCATTTAATTTCTTGATTTCTGCATCTGTTCCACGCCAATTATCTACAAAAAAAGATTGACGATAGGATTCTGCAAAAGTCGTTTGTTTTTCCAAAACCTTTCTAAAAAAATAAGACGGATTCAGAGGAATTACTTTTGTAAGCGACTGAAAAGTATCAGCAGCAACTCCAG
>DAIUBX010000083.1:0-1384 GCA_036846465.1 Bernardetia sp. | reverse complement strand
GAATATGCCAATGTTCAATGGCAGGATATTCACGCAAGAATTTTTTAAGGTTTTTCGAAATGACTGACTTTCCAAATGTAATCAATAATTCGGGTCTGAGTTCTTCTAAACTTTCTCTATTCATCAAGAATACATCTTGATGCTGAATGCTATTTTTTACAATATGAAGATTTGAAATTACATCAGCCACAACAGTAACTTCCAAACCATTAAGCGCAGAAATCAAACGCTCATCATAACGCATTTGTCCTCCAACAATCAATTTTTTTTCCGTTCTATTCCAAACTTCTAAAAGCTCTAACCAATGTTGGGTTCTTATTTTTGGACGGCTATGAATTTGTTCTATAATCTTTACATCATTATCGTATTTTATCTGATTGTCATAAAAATTATTTATATCATCTTCTTCATTCATAACTTGAACAGGTGGATAAAATGGCTCACGAAAAGGCGCATTGATATGAACAGGCGCAAAAGGATAGGTTTGACAAAGGTTAATTGCTTCTGAAATAGTGCGTTCGATATGCCAAACAGCATCTTGATGCGATAAATCAACTGGTAATGTATAGCTTTCTTTTACATGTTTTCCGTAGATATTGGTTTGCCTTATTGTCTGTCCATCAAACTGGTCTATCCATTCTGGAGGACGGTCAGCCGTTAGGACAAGCAAAGGAATTTGTTGAAAATAGGCTTCGGCAATCGCTGGGGCATAATTATAAGCAGCCGAACCCGACGTACAAATCAAAACCACAGGCTTATTGGTCTGTTGTGCAATTCCTAGAGCAATAAAAGCAGCCGAACGCTCATCAGCTACTACTTTGCAATTCAAATTTTTATGCCTTACAAAAGCTAAAGTAAGAGGAGCAGAACGAGAACCGGGGGAAATAATGACATTTTCGATGCCATGTCTGTGGCAAATATGAGCAATATTCCAAATGGGTTGAAGAGTGTAAGACATAATTGAATTGACAATTAAAAATTAAAAATTACGAATGGATTCACTACATAGTTTGTAATGTTAATCCTTTTTTTAGAAATATTCTTACTAATAATACATTTTGACTTGACAAATTTAATCAATTTGAGACTCTGTATTACAAAAATGAATAAGTAATCTTGTTTATTCTCTTGTTTATCGCCTGTTTTGATACTTTGGCATATTAATAGCTATTTAACTAATCGTGATTGCCACGAGATTGGTAATTTTTTCATGGCTATAAAAAAGAGGTTTCGGCATGTTCTGAAGCCTTTTTTTGTGGTCATGTTGTAGGAGAATTAATTATACTCAATAACATTGGATTTCAGAAATCTTATAGATAGATTGTTCAAAATTTGGTTAATCCGTAACTTCTCATTTTGTACGGAAATAGTTGTTGAAATTTTA
>DAIUBX010000082.1:2328-8776 GCA_036846465.1 Bernardetia sp. | reverse complement strand
CAGTATGGCTGAATCTATTAAGGATGGTAGTGTCCCAAAGGACATTACCATAGGACTCAAAACAACAGGAGAAGATGAGAAAGAAGAGGAGAAAGAAGATGAGAAAAAAGAGGAGGAAGAAGAGGACGAAAAAGGTTCTTCACTTATTTTATGGCTCATTGCTATTCCTATTATGTTTGCTTTTGTTTTCTTGCTCTATATTTATACCGATGCTGATGCAATGGCTAGTGTAAGGGCTTTATTAGGACAAAAACCCAAAACTACTATTGTTACAAATGATACCAACAAAGATCCTTTAACAGAAGTTGATAATACTGAAATAACGACAGATAATACGGTAACTGATGCCGATAATAATACAGACAATACAGCAAATAATACAGATGCTAATTTGGCTGATAATACAGATAACACAACTGATAATACAGATGCCACTAATACGGCAAATAATGGAAAAGATCCAGCAACTGAATATACAGGAAATTCAGAAACTCAACCAGAAGACATAATTAATGATCCTAAGAATCGTTTCTATATTGTAATTGGTAGTTTTGCAGAAATAGAAAATGCTCGTAAACTTCGTTCAGGTTTACAAGTAAGTGGTGTTGCTGATTCTAAAATTGTGATGTACCCTAAGCGTGGTATGTACCGAGTAACAGTAGGTGATCAAGCTTCGCAGCGAGAAGCCTATAATCAAAGAAATACATTAGGTACTACCTATCCTGATATGTGGGTTCTTAATTATTAAAATTAATCTGAGAGTCAGAATTGAAATTATTATTTTGATTCTGACTATTTCTAAGTAATAATTAAAAATTACGATTTTAAATTGTTGATTGTCGGATAATTATAAGTTTAAAAATGGTAATTTATTTAATTCTTGCGTCTAATTATTCAAATTGCATAAAAAAAGTTTTTTAAAAACTATCTCTAAAGCTATCTTCCTATCTAATAATTAATTTCAACGTGAATATTTCCTTTATTCTACTTCAAGTTACTACTGAAATACCCCCTGCTAGCGTAAATTACTTAGATGTATTTATGAAAGGAGGGATTGTCAGTTATACTCTTATTGTTCTTTCCATATTGCTTTTCTATTTCTTTTTAGAAAGGATGTGGACATTCTTTAAGCTCACTAGAGAAAACCCCAAAGATTTATTGGATCGTATCAAACAACTACTTATGAGTAGAGGTATGGACAGCGCACAAGAAGCATTGCGCAAATCATCTTCTTCTTATTCTATTATTTTGAGAGAAAGCCTTGAAATGATGTCCTATATACCCTCTAAAGAATTAAAAGAACGCATTGATGAAGTTGCTCAAAGAGAACTCACCAAATTAGAGCGAAAAGTAGGTTATATTTCTCTGATAGCAGGAGCTGCACCAATGGTAGGTTTTCTAGGAACTGTTGTTGGAATGATTCAAGCCTTTTCAGAACTTGCTAATCAAGATGGAGCAACAAGTGCAAAAGTTTTGGCAGAAGGAATTTATCAAGCTATGGGAACAACCATGGGAGGTTTAGTAGCAGGAATTTTGGCATATATCATGTATAATTATTTGATAGCCAAAATTCATAAAGTTACAGGCAGAATGAATACACTTATTCATGATTTTATACTGATGACGCAACAGAGAGGTTAATTTCTTTACGATTAAAGATTTAAATAAACTAAAAAATAATCCTAAACTAAAGAATGCTATGCCAAAATCTCAGCTCAAGTTTGACCCTACTTTCAATATGTCTTCTATGACAGATATTGTGTTCTTATTGCTCATTTTTTTTATGCTTACATCTAATTTTGTAACACCATCAGCAGTAGAAGTAAATGTTCCGACAAGTAATGCAGGTGGCGCAGTAATGCCAAAACTAACGATTACTATTTCAGAAGCAGGAAAGTTTTATGTCAATAAACAAGAAGTGACTATCGAACAGATGAAGGATGAACTCAAATCTATTCTCACTAACTCTGGCGATAAAGAAGTTGTTTTACACGCTGAAAATACTACTCCAATTCAAAAAATTATTCAAGTTATGGATATTGGACATGAACTAGGAATAAAAGTGCAATTAGCTGTTGAGAAAGAGTAAATAAAGTGAAAGGTCTGATTCAGAAGTTAGAAGTAAAATACAATTAGAGACATTGAATAATTTATTTTCATTCTCTGTGTTTAAAAAATATAAGCTCATAATTTTTAATTGTTTTATAGAATGGCAATTCCACCTAATTATATCAATGAAAGTAAACACTTGATGCGTATCCGACCAGAACAATTAGATTTATTGTGGAAGGATGGATGGCGACATTTTGGAACTCATTTTTATAGGTATAGTTGGGCATTGCATGATGATGTGCTTTGTATGGTTGTGCCTTTGCGTGTAGATTTGGAAGGTTATGAGCATAGCAAACGCTTCAAGAAAATTATATCAAAGAATAAGCATTTCAGAACCGTAATCGAACCTATTGCACTTACAACAGAACATCATGTTCTTTTTAATAAACACAAAGAAAAATTCTCACATACTATTCCACAAGATATTTATGTTTTTCTTTCTCGTCAGCCAGACAAAATTCCTAATCCTACTTATCAAGTAAATATTTATGATACAGAAAGAGAGGGCAAAGTAAATCCTGTTGATAAAGGAAGAGGAAAACTAATTGCTTGTAGTTTTTTCGATATTGGAAGTGAAGCTATTTCATCAGTTTATGGAATGTACGACCCAGATTATTACAGCAATAGTTTGGGAACTTACACGATGCTGATGGAAATAGAATACGCTAAAGAACAGCAAAAAAGCTATTACTACCACGGATATAGTTATGATATGCCTTCTATGTATGATTATAAAAAGTATTTTCCCAACATTCAAGCTTATGACTGGGAGCGTTGGCAAGACCCAAAAAATATATTCACAAACCCACTTCCAAAGCGTATTTATCATTTAGTAAAACTCTCTGATTGGGATTTAGATCATTATCAAGATACGCAAATTCGTCCACCAGGTGAGTTTATTCATTGTTCGTATGCTGGAGAGGTAGCACGTTCTGCTAATAAATATTTTGCAGAAGAAGATTCTGTTTTAGTTTTGCATATTGCCCCTGAGCGTGTTCATTCATTGATAAAAGATGAGTATGCCCCTGACGGATTACTTTTTCCTCATATTTACGGCTATATTCCAAGAATGGCAATTTTTAGAATGACAGAAATTAGCAAGAATGAAAACGGAGTTTTTGAATTTGACGAAACAGTTGATGATGAATTTTATGAGTAGATTTTTGTTATTGATGGTGATACAAATGGCAAAAAAAGAGACTTATTATTAAAAATAAGCCCCTTTTTTTGTAATATAGAAAATGATAGAAAAGTTATTCTTCTTCAGAATCATTCTGACGTTTTAATTTATCAAAGGCATTTTCTCTTGCTTCGTTCCTTTTGGCTCTGCTTTCTCTACTTTCTTTGATAATAGCTTCTTTAGCTTCTTCTGATTTTTGTGCAATTTGGTCTTCCAAAGTTTCGTAAGCCGTAATAATATGACGAACGAGTTTGTGACGAACTACATCTTTTCCTGAAAGCTCTACGATTGCAATGCCTTCAATACCTCTAAGAATCTTAACAGTTTGTGCTAGTCCAGAAGTAGTATGTCTTGGCAAATCAACCTGTGTCATATCGCCTGTAATTATCATTTTTGAATCCAAACCCAAACGAGTAAGAAACATTTTGAGCTGCATAGTTGTCGTATTTTGAGCTTCATCTAAAAGTACAAAGGCATTTGAAAGTGTACGACCACGCATATAGGCAATCGGTGCAATTTCAATAACATTGGTATCTTGATAAAACTTGAGCTTTTCGGGCGCAATCATATCAGCCAAAGCATCATAAATAGGACGCAAATAGGGATCAATTTTTTCCTTCATGTCTCCCGGTAAAAAGCCTAGACTTTCCCCAGCTTCAACGGCAGGACGAGTGATAATGATTTTTTTGACCTGTTTGTTTTTCAAAGCACGAACTGCCAAAGCAACTGCAATATAGGTTTTTCCTGTTCCTGCTGGTCCAAGTGCAAAAACAACATCGTTATGTGATGCAGCTTCTACAAGTTCTCTTTGATTTGGCGTTTTGGCTCTGATGGGTGTTCCTTGTATGCCATAGACTAAATTTTCGTCTTTCTGACGTGCTTGTGAAATCATATCAGCATCTTGCTCAATATAACTACGAACATCTTCGACAGAAACCAAACCATATCGATTATAATGCTCCAAAAGAAGATTTATAATTTCGTTAATATGTAAAAGTTCGGGACGATTACCTTGTATGCGAAGTTCGTTTCCACGAGCCACTATCTTACTATTGGGAAAAGAGAGTGATATTTCTTTGATATTTCTGTTTTCTACGCCCAAAAAATCGACTAAAGAAATATCTTTTAAAGGTATTATTTTTTCTACCAAATTAAAATAAAGTTAGAAGTCAGAAGTATGAGGTAAGAGGTAAATTATAAATTAAAATACTCTTATTTTTCAAAACTCTTGACTTATGTAAGTTGAATAAAGTTAGAATTAGCGTTGCTAATTTTCTAAAATAAATTATATAGACTAAAGAACTCAAATTTAATGTATTTAGTTCTAAAATTCTATTTCTACTCTCTAATTTTAGCTATCAAATTTTTATTTTTGAAATTACTTTTTACTCACAAAATAAGACTTCTGACTTCTTATTTCATATTTCTGACTTTATATTTTATTCATCATAAACTCCTACTGTCATTGGATCAGTTACAATAACATTACTTTCATTGAGTTTTCTATCAGCAATACTTATTCTGTATCTCAAAACATCACCATTCTGAACTGGAGAAAAACTGGTAGCAAATAAGATAAGCGAATATCTAAGATCACCTTCCAAAGCCGTTTCTTTTTCCAATGTATTAAGAACTGGAAAACGAGAGTCAAGATTGAAATTTTCAGACGCAAAGGTGATAGGTTCGAATTCTCCGTCTTCATTCAAACGCTCTACACCAGCAAAAAAATTATTTCTAAAACGATTGACTGTTCCATCTGAATTTCTGTCAGTAAAAGGAGGCAAAGTATCACTTGAGGTAAGTCCCAAATCGCCATCACCATCTCGGAAAAATAAAGTAATTATGACAGAATCTGTATTTGCTCTTACTTTACTTTCTAAGTTTTGTAAACTTACAAATTCTATTTGAGGTGTAGTTGGATAGTCAGGTTCTGAAAAACAGCCTGTTAAAAAAAATAATCCTATAAATAAAATAGAATTGAGAATTAGCTTCGCAGAACTAAAGGTTGAAAGTTGAAAATTGAAAATTGACTTATTCATATATAATTGGCTATAAAATCTAGCTAAGGAATAATTACGAATTAAAAATTACGAATTAAATTTACTGACTATCAATTAAGTAGTAAATCAAAAGTTGTAGTTTATTTAAGTCTTATTCCTAAAAAGTAAAAGATTGATTCTTTCGTTATTACTACTGGTCTCTTAAAAAAAACACCCTATGCTTTAACGACGAAAGAATCAAAACTGATGTTGCATTAAAAATGTTAGATTAAATTTTTAATACAATTAAAATTATGCTTTTACTGAATTATCAGCAGCTTTTTTATCTAAGATTTCTTTAAAGAATTTGTAAGTACGTTTCAAACCTTCTTCACGGTCAATTTTTGGAGTCCAACCTAAAATATTCTTTGCTTTTGTAATATCTGGACAACGTTGTTTTGGGTCATCTACTGGAAGGTCATGATAAACTACTTTTTGAGAAGTTCCTGTCAGTTTTATAATTTCTTCTGCAAAGTCAGACATAGAAATTTCACTTGGATTTCCAATATTCATTGGCAAATGATAATCACTCAAAAGAAGTCTATAAATTCCTTCCACCAAATCATCTACATAACAAAAAGAACGAGTTTGAGAACCATCTCCAAAAATCGTTAAATCTTCTCCCTCAATGGCTTGACGCATAAAAGTAGGCAAAACACGTCCATCGTCCAAACGCATACGAGGGCCATAGGTGTTGAAGATGCGAATCATGCGAGTTTCTAGTCCGTGTGCATTGTGGTATGCCATTGTAATTGATTCCAAAAAGCGTTTTGCTTCATCATAAACTCCACGAGGACCAACAGAATTTACATTTCCCCAATATTCTTCTGTTTGAGGGTGTACTTCTGGGTCACCATAAATTTCGGAAGTAGAGGCTACCAAAATTCTGGCTTTTTTTGCTTTTGCAAGTCCTAATAAATTATGTGTTCCCAATGCACCAACCTTCAAAGTTTGAATAGGCATTTTGAGATAATCAATTGGAGAAGCTGGAGAGGCAAAATGAAGAATATAATCTAATTTTCCCGGAACAAAAACAAATTTGGTTACGTCGTGATGATAAAATTCAAAATTCTTTTCTTTAAATAAATGTTGGATGTTTTTTAAATCACCAGTAATT
>DAIUBX010000082.1:0-2318 GCA_036846465.1 Bernardetia sp. | reverse complement strand
TCCAACTCATCAGGAACATGAACAAAAGTAGTTATGTCGTGATGATAGAATTTGAAATTAGGAAGCTCAAAAAGATGTTCTATATTTTTGATATTTCCTGTCAAAAGGTTATCCATTCCGATAACATAATAACCTTCTGCTATAAAACGGTCGCAAAGATGTGAACCCAAGAATCCTGCTGCACCTGCAATAAGTATTTTTTTCATTCGTAAATTAATGTCTATTTTTTCTGAAAGATGAGTATAGACAAATTTAGGGAAAATCTAGGGAATTTTTCATATAGGAAAGGTTTATTATTTATCTTTATAGCAAAACCTAATTGACTTATAGATTAAAAATAAATTTATTGAATGCTCTTTTTTTATTAAAATTTTTAAAGTAATTTTGTAACCATTGTTTAATCTTATATAATACGGTTATGAAAAATTATTATTCGCTTTCAGAAGCTGCCGAAATGTTAGGCAAAAGTAAAGAAACTTTACGCAGATGGGATAGAGAAGGCAAATTAGAAGCTACTCGTGAGCCAATAAGTAATTATAGAGTTTACAAAAAATCTCAATTAGATTTATTTTCTGAATTTATTGAAATTGAATCAGAAGAAGAAACGAATAATTTTGTTATTCCTAATAAAGAATATACCGTTTTAGAATTATTTGCTGGTGCTGGTGGTTTGGCTATTGGACTAGAAAAAGCAGGAATTAAATGTATTGCTTTGAATGAAATTGATAAATGGGCATGTCAAACATTGAGAGAAAATAGACCTAATTGGAATGTTTTGGAAGGCGATATAAAAAACTTTGATTTTGGAATTTATAAAAATGAAGTTGATATTGTTACAGGTGGTTTTCCGTGTCAAGCCTTTAGTTATGCAGGAAAAAAACTAGGTTTACAAGATGCTAGAGGAACGTTATTTTATGAGTTTGCAAGAGTAGTTCAAGAAATAAATTCTCCTATTTGTATCGGTGAAAATGTAAAAGGACTTTTATCGCACGAAAAAGGAAAAACATTAGAAGGTATGATTTCTATTTTAGATGAAATAGGTTATAATGTTGTTCCTGTGGAGGTTTTGAAAGCTATTCATTACAAAGTTCCTCAAAAAAGAGAGCGATTAATTTTGGTCGGAGTTAGAAAAGATATTGATTTAAAATACGAATATCCAAAACCGTATCAGAAAATTTATAATTTATCAGACGCACTCAAAAAAGGAGAATTATTTGATACAGATGTGCCACAATCAGAAGGTACAAGTTATCCAAAAAACAAAAAAGAAGTATTGGATTTAGTGCCACAAAAAGGCTATTGGAGAGATTTACCTCTTGATATTCAAAAAGAATTTATGGGTAAAAGTTTTTATTTAGGAGGTGGAAAAACAGGAATGGCTCGTAGAATTGGTTGGGACGAACCTTGTTTGACACTCACTTGCAGCCCTGCACAAAAACAAACCGAACGCTGCCACCCAGAAGAAACACGACCTTTTACAGTAAGAGAATACGCAAGAATACAGACTTTTCCAGACGATTGGAAATTTATGGGTTCGGTTTCTCAACAGTACAAACAAATCGGAAATGCTGTTCCTTGTAATTTAGGACAAGAAATAGGCTATTCAATTATAAAATTTTTGAATGATTATTATAGCTTATCGAATCCTAAATAATAACTGAAATTCTCAAAAGTAATCTCATCTAAAATAGTTCTTTGAGATTTTTGAGTGTTTTTTGTTATTTCATCAAATGCAGAATTTTGATTTTGATTTTTTTTACCATCTCTACTATTCAAATAATCTTCAATGGCTTTAGGCAAAACTTTATAAAGTTCGAATAAAGCATTTTGGTTTCCTGAAAGTAGTGCATAAAATTGATCTCCAGATATTTTATAAACTCTATCTTGGTTATAATTACTGCCATTTATTATTCCAAACCATTTTTCATTAAAGCTATTTGTTGCCCAAATTTGCACCCAGTAACATTTAGAATTAGGATAATTTTGAGCAAATTTTTGTAATTTTTGATATAAACTTTCAGAAGAACTACTATTCATCGTATTGTATTTATTTTTGATGTCAGCAAATAGAGAATCGTCAGTAGCTTTTATATCATACCCACTTAAACTTCCTCGTTCATATCCATCAATTCCTCCCAAAATTTGCTCGTGGAAAGTTCCTATTGCATTATTTATAGATTTATCTATTTGCCTTGCAATTTCTGTTTTGATTAAAGTTTCTTCATCAAGCTCATTAAACTTTGCATCAAAAGTAAGTTTTATTGTATCTATTTTATTGCTATAAAATTTCTTTTTAGAAATATTATTTTTTGCTACTA
>DAIUBX010000081.1:5838-8864 GCA_036846465.1 Bernardetia sp. | reverse complement strand
CGAGATTTAGTTTTAGCTCCCAACGAATATGCTTTTATTTCTGACCAAACAAAGGGAAATATCAATGTTTATGTAGGTCCTTACAAGACGAGTCTTGCCAATACTGACCGTCCTGTTATGTTTGACCCTGCTACGAAGCGTTTCGAAAAATGCAATTTAGAGGATTCGATGCGCTCTTTTATTATTGCTCCTGAAGGTTGGTATGTGGTCTTAAAAAATCCTTCAAAAGATACAAATCCTCCCAAGATTGGAACAAGTAATAATTTAGCAGAACTTAATGTAGGGCGAAAAGTAAATATTGCAGGGCCTATTTCTTTTGCACTTTGGGCAGGACAAATGGCACGAGTGATTCGTGGTCATAATTTAAGTTCGAATCAATATTTATTAGTTCGTATTTATGATGAGCAACAAGCAAGAGCAAATTGGGGAAAAGCTGTCATCAAAACAAAAGAAGGAGAAGGAGATGCTAAAGAACTCAATGAAGTAGCACAAACCCTAACTATGGGACAACTTTTGATTATTCGTGGCGATGAAGTTTCATTTTATATTCCACCGACAGGCATCGAAGTTGTGAGAGATGAGTATGGAGAAGACGACGAATATGTACGTGAAGCCGTAACTTTAGAGCGTTTGGAATATTGTATTTTACTCAATGAAGACGGAAACAAACGTTACATTCAAGGCCCAAAAGTCGTTTTTCCAGAACCTACGGAGGTTTTTATTCAAAAAAATGGAATGCGAAAATTTAAAGCCATCGAACTCAATGAAATGAGTGGACTTTATATAAAAGTAATTGCACCCTACAAAGAAGGAAAAAACGAATACAAAGAAGGCGACGAACTTTTCATTACTGGAAAAGACCAAATGATTTATTACCCTCGTCCAGAACACGCCATCGTGCGTTATGGAACAAAGGAACGCCATTATGCCATTGCTATTCCTGCAGGGGAAGGGCGTTATTATTTGAATCGTAAAACAGGAACAGTTGCACTTATGAAAGGAGCAGCGATGTTTTTGCCTGACCCTAGAGAATTTGTTTTGGTGCGTCGTGTACTTTCTAAGAAACAAACCTCACTTTGGTTTCCAAATAACAATGAAGCGATGGAATATAATTTGGCCTTACAAACCATTGCAAAAAACGATAATTTTGTAACTGATTTTGAGGTTCAAGAACAAAATCAAGCACCTCAACCACCTCAACAACTCCGTAAAAAAGCAAAAATTTCGGATGAAATGGTAGGCGATGAATTTAATCGTGATAATTCGCATACGCCACCTCGTATGATTACGCTAGACACAAAATACGAAGGTGCTGTTACGATTGCGCCTTGGACGGGTTATGCTGTTTTGGTGGTCAGTAAGACAGGAAAACGAAAAGTTATTGAAGGACCTCAATCGTATCTTTTAGAATATGATGAAGAATTAGAAGGCATAGAATTATCAACAGGAACTCCAAAAACGACAGATAATTCTATCAAAACAGTTTACTTGAGAGTGTTGTATAATAAAGTTTCTGATGAAATACTAGCAGAATCGGCAGATTATACACAGGTAAAAATTAGTTTATCGTACCGTGTAAACTTTGAAGGAAGTTCGGATAAATGGTTTAATGTAGAAAATTATGTCAAGTTTTTGACTGACCACATGCGCTCCTACATCCGAAATACAGTCAGAAGATACCCAATTATGGAATTTTATGCCAATGGAATTACTATCTTAAGAGATGCTATTTTGGGAGAAACCGATGAAAAAACAGGAAAACGAACAGGAAGACTTTTTGAAGAAAACGGAATGCGTATTTACGACGTAGAAATTTTGGATATAAGTTTGGGAGATGCAAATATTGAAAATTTGTTGATTTCTTCGCAACAAGATGTAGTCATGCAAACGCTCCGTATCAATGCTGAAAAACGAAAACTAGAATTTACGCAGGAAAGTGAAGCCATTACAAGACAAATTGCAGCTACACAATCTGAAACAAAACAGACAATTTACGAACTTCAAAAACAAGAAACACAAAAACTTTTAGAAGTTACTTTATCAAAAATTGAAAGCGAAATAATCAGTAAAGAACGTCATTTACAGGCACGATTAGACGAACAAAAATCACTCAATCAAATCAATGATGACGAACTTTTAAGACAAAAAGCTATCAATAATCTTGAATTAGAAAAAGCACAAAGAGAATTAGAACAATTTATTTTGGGAGAGCAAACCGAAGTAGAAGCTGTTGTAGCGAAAGCAAAAGCCGTTTCTCCAGATTTGATTGCAGCTTTACAATCCTTCTCTGATAAGGCATTGGCTCAAAAAATGGCAGATTCTATGGCTCCGTTGGCTATTTTGGGAGGAAAATCGATTGCTGATGTTTTTGGAAACCTTTTGAAAGGAACACAGCTTAGTACTGTTTTGAGTAGCTTGAAATTGCCTGAGAATACGGAAGAGTAATCATTCTATTTTAATGAATTAACGAACGGTTTGCTTTGAGCGAATCGTTCGTTTTTAGATTTAAAATCAAGAATTTTTCTTTCTGCTAGTACTAATTAAATATACAGCAGGAATAGCAAACACTACAGCCATAGCTGCAAAAGAACCAGCAAGAGATGGTTTAGTAAGAATTGACCACGCCATAATTCCTGCCATTACAGCACAAAAATAGCCCAATATTTTTTTAAATACTCTCATAGTTGTTGTGATAAAAGTGAATGATTGATTTTTATTTTACAGTCTTTAATTTTTAGATATACGTTTTTCTATACCCTTCATTCATCATTGAAATAGCTTCTTCTTCATTCCACGTATTAACTTGAAGTAGATTAAGTTGAGTTAAACAAGATTGAATAAAATTTCTATCAATAGTTTCTAAATTATTGTGAGCATTGATTATTTGTTGTATAAATTGACAACAATTATCAGCTTGTTTAATTACCTGCTCTTCTGAAAACCTAATCACAATCCAACCAGAAGAAGTAAAACTATTATTTCTTTTTGTATCATAACCTCTGTAATGAATAGGTTTGTGTTCTAAT
>DAIUBX010000081.1:2595-5828 GCA_036846465.1 Bernardetia sp. | reverse complement strand
TCTATAAAAAGAGATTTATCAGAGTAAACAAAGTCTGGATAGTAATAATCTACTTTCTGATTTATTTCTATTTTTTCTCCAAAATAATAATTTAGCGTATTGTAAAATTTTTCCTCTGATACTCCTTTTTGTGCATTATGTTCAGAAGAAAAACTGTGTTTACTTATTCTGCTAATGTATTTTCTATCATTTAATTCATTTAATCGCCAATTTCTCAAATTATTAGTTTCTCTTAATTCTTTTTGTCTGCTATATTCAGAAATATCTTTGTCATAAATTTTTACCAACTCTTCATACTCTTCTTTTGATTCATATATTCCTGCTTGCATTCTTTCATTTACAGTCATTTTCGAATTTGAACTAAAAAGATTACTCAGTAAAACTATAATAGTAACTCCTACAGTAATAAAAGCAATTTGAATATTCACAAAAGCAGTTATTACGACTATTATAGTCCAAGTAATAGCTTTTGATGTAAAGTTTTTAGGCTTTTTAATTTCCTTAATTGCAGTTGGCTTTGTAGGGAGAGAAGATAAAGGAGGATAAGCACCAATTAAATTAATATAGTTTTCTGATAGCAATACAATAGGGTAAGTTTCAGACATTATCTATTTTTTTAGTAAAAAAATTGTAGCTTATTATTTTTAAAATTTGATATTTCAAAAATATACTTTACAGTTAAAATATAAAGACCGAAAAGTAACAGTTTACACCCATAAAAATAAGAGACTTATGAAATTGAACATAGGAAACAGACTTTTAACTATTAGAGAAGATAGAAAAATGACACAAACAGAAATGGCAGAACTTCTACAACTTCCTGAATCTACATATGCTCGTTACGAAAGAAATGAAAATCAAGTCGGATATGAAAAAATAGCAAAATTTGCTGAACTGCTTAATGTTCCAATACAAGAACTTTTACCAGATACTTTTTCAGTTACAAATAATAGTCAAGGGCAGGGAGGAAGTGTAGTTTTTGGAAATCAATATGTATATGTGGGAGATAGTGTTGCAAATAAAACTCTAGTAAAAGAAAATCAAGAACTAAAAGAAAAACTAGCTTTATTAGAACAAAAGATAGATGAGTTATTGAGTAAAAAGTAATTACAAAGTATTTTTGAAGATGAATTTAGATAGATACAAAGTAAAAATAAGTGAACATTTTACCATATATGATTTCGTAAGCGAAGGACATTTAGGTAAAATAGAGAAATCTATAAAATATGAAGAAATGCAAAAAGGAATCTATAATTTAGGTTTTGGAGATAAAAATCCAATAACTGGAGAAGTAGATGATATAGTAATTACCAATAATGGAGATATGCCGAAAATACTTGCAACAGTAGCGTTTAGCATGTATATTTTCACTACTAATAATCCGAATGCATGGATTTATGTAACAGGAAGTTCTGAATCTCGTATAAGACTGTATAGAATGGCAATAAATAAATATATTGAGGAAATCAATGAAGATTTTATTGTCTATACTTCTTTAGAAGATGAAGAGTGGTATCCATTTGAGCCAGATACAAATAATCAAAAATTTTTAATTCAACGAAAAATATGAAAACTAAGCACAGTAAATTCATTGAAGACCTTATAACAAATGGAGATATAACTATTAATCCAGAGTTGAACAAATATGAAGATGTTATACTTTTTCCAGAAAAAGTAAAAAGAGCAAAGGCTCATCTAGCAAAAGTAGGTATGCCTAAAGAATATTACGAACAAATGGCTAGACAAAAAGAAGAGGAAAAATAGTAATTATAAAAAAGGCTTTGCATCAAAAATGATACAAAGCCTGCTTTTATATCTAAATTCAACAGACTAGGAAGTCTGTTATACTGGTTTAGAGAAAATCCTCAAAATACTTCGCTATTTTCATATACAAATGTACTCTATCCATTCCTCTGACATTGTGAGGGTGCGAAGGATAAGGAAAATAATCTAATAAAATTTGTTTTTCAATCGCTTTATTTATCAACAAACGAGTATGTTGTGGCAAAACGACATCATCTTGCAAACCGTGTATAATCATTAATCTACCTTTCAAGTTTTCAATGGAATTTAAAAGATTTGAATTTTGATACCCTTCTGGATTATCTCTTGGCGTGTCCATATAGCGTTCGGTGTACATAATTTCATACAAACTCCAATCTATTACAGGTCCTCCAGCAACACCTACTTTAAATAAATCAGCATGTTTTGTCATCAAAGAAGTAGTCATAAATCCCCCAAAACTCCACCCAAAAACTCCTAAACGTTCGCTATCTACGTAAGACTGTTTTTTGAACCATTCTACCCCTTTAAGTTGGTCAGCAATTTCATTTTTACCCAAATTTCTAAATGTTGCTTGCTCAAAATCTTTTCCTCTATTCGAAGAACCACGATTATCAAGCGTAAAAATCACATAACCTTGTTGAGCCATATATTGCATAAAATAATCTGCACCACCCAGCCATCTGTTTTGGATAAGTTGTACATGAGGTCCTCCATAAACATAAATCATGACTGGATATTTTTTGGTAGAATCAAAATTTGTAGGCTTTATTACTCTTGAATAAAGGTCTGTACCATCATCAGCTTTGAGTTTGAAGATTTCCATTTGTCCACATTCATAATTTAAAAGTGGATTTTCTGCTTCAAAAATTTTTCTTACTACATTTCCTGTTTTTGTATCAATAACCTGCGTAACGGATGGTGTTTCAAAATTAGAATAAGAATCTAATAAAAATTTTCCATCATCACTTAGTTTTCCGTAATGCGTTCCTGCTTCCTTTGTGAGTTTTGTTATTTTGCCTGTTGCAATTTCAGTTTTGTAAATATGATTTTCAATTGGGCTTTCTAAAGCAGCTTCAAAATACAAAAATTTCTCTTCAGTATCTGTTCCCAAAATATCTGTTACAACTCCATTTCCTTTTGTGAGTTGTCTTACAAGTTTTCCATCAGTATCATACAAATACAAATGATTAAAACCATCTCTTTGACTTTGCCAAACAAATAATTTCGGATTATTTTTTAAAAAATAAAGAGAATGTTGAGGTTCTACATATTTATCATCTTTTTCTTCAAAAAGTGTTTTTAGAAATTTTCCTGTAGCTGCCTCATAGCTATTAAGGCTCATGTAGTTTTGTTTACAATTTAAGATAGCTACATAAATAATTTTTGCATCTGGACTAAAAGTGATATTTGTGAGATATTGTTCTTTTGGGTCTGTATCTTTTTCTTCC
>DAIUBX010000081.1:0-2585 GCA_036846465.1 Bernardetia sp. | reverse complement strand
AAAAAACTCATATTGGTTGATACATAAATCGTTTTTTTAGATGCTACATCATAAATTCCTATAGTTGCTTGGTGGCTTTTTTGTCCTGCCATCGGGTATTTTATAGGATTATGTTGTGCTGGATAAGGAGAATAATCAATCAAAGGATAATCCGTTTCCATACTTCTATCGGTGCTATAAAAAGCCAACTTTTCAGCATTATCTGACCAAAAAAGCCCTTTTGTAATACCAAATTCGTAACGGTGGGCAGCTTCTCCATAAGTCAAATCTCTAGTTCCGTCCTTTGTAATCTGAGTAAATTCTGTTGTTCCATCCTGTTGTACATTTTTCAGCCAAATATTATTATCAATAACTACGGCTAGTTTTTCAGCAGAATGAGATTCGGCAAAACTGGCATTTTCTACAGCATTTGTAACAAGTTTTATACTTTGTTTTTCAAAATTATATGTATAAATTTTATTTGCATATTCGAACCAAGCTAAATTTTCATCTATCCAATTAAAGCGAGGCAAACGGCGAATCGTAGTAGTAAGTTCTAATTTTTCGCTTAACGTTTTTGTAGAAACAAGTGTTTGTTCTGCAATTTTTAATATTGGATGTGCGCTTTTTAGTTCTTGTCCGTCGTAGGATTGATAAACATAATAGCCATTTTTTCGCCAATGCAGTTGTCCAATATTTTTTGGAGAAAGAGAATAAAGGGCTGCGTGTTCTAGTGTAAATAATTCTTTTTTCTCTTGTGTCGTTTGGGCAGAAAGTGAAAAAGAGAAGGAGTAGAGTAATAGAATTATTAAACTTAAAATCAGACCTTGATTTAGATGATTTGATATGTGTTTTTTCATTTTGATTAATTGATTTTTGGTAAAGATTTTTAAAATTCGAATATACACAATTTAGATATAATCAATAAACTCTAAATTAGTTAATCAAACTAACTAAATTAACACCTTAATAATCAACTTTATTTTATATATAATCCACTTATAATCAATAACTTGCAAATTAATTTCACTTTTCCAATAAAAAATTTCATTAAAAATTTTGCAATCATAAAAAAGCTCTTTAGTTTTACAACGAAATAAAGATATAGCTATACCAATTTTTCATTTTTATTTAAATTATTTAATCTTTAAATCACACAGATTTATGAAATTTCCATTGAGCTATTTAACTGTATTTATCATTTGTATTTTTACTCTTCTCTTGTGAACTAATAGAAGAAAATAAAAATTTACTTGATTCTTCTTCAAAAGAAGAAAACAAGAAAGACCAATTTGACTGGTTAGTATTTGAAGATGATGAAACCTTTCAAAATACTATTCAAAAAATCAATACTCTTACTAATGAAGAACGTAAGAATTGGGAAAAAGAACAAAATTTTACTTCCCTTCGTGGTATTTATGAAACAGCTTTAGATGAAGAAGAATCATACATAGAAAAATACGAAAAAGCAGAACCTAAACTTATCGAACAAATGATAAAAGAGGGTAGAACTCATGCTCCTTATGTTGAGAAAAACCGTAAGTTTTTCAAGTTCAATGAGGATGGAACATTTGAGCCTAATTCTATGACCTATCAGTTAGCTGCTGTAATCAACAAAAATGGGTTGGTACAAGTAGGTAAAGAAATTCGTTATTATAGTTTTGATTCTTACAAAATTATTGCTGATGGAGATGCTTCTAAAATAGAGCAACTTATGAAAGCAAAAGAAACCGATGTAAAGAATTTTATTGTAATAGGAGAAATCTTTAGAGAAGACAATCGAACAGGTCGCATTCAAGCAACTTGTCCAGATGACAATGGCGATGATAAAGTAGAAGGAGATGCTTATGCTGTAGGGTCTTATATATATGATTATTATAACACGTATTCTTTCAGAATTTCTCGTATTGTTGGTGCAAAAGCTGTAAACAAAAACAAAGGAATATTTGGAAATTGGTACAAGAAGAGAACTAGTGCATTACGTACTCAATGTAGTAGTGTAACTATTAATGATTTCTCAGGAGGTGAATATTACACAACTAGTTTTGATTATGGAACGAATGGACAACTAGAAACAGAAATCAATAATTATGTACATTATCGTCAAACTAACCAACCTACTTTAGTACAACCAATCATAAGTGCTTCAGGCAAGGTTTATATATATGGACGTGGTGGCACTAATTGTGAAGACAATTATTAATATAACTCTCATTAAACCAACTGTATCTATCAAAGGTATAGTTGGTTACTTTACTAATAAGTTATGAAAAAATTAATAAGCATGTTTTGCATTCTTTTTTTGCTTATATCTTGCATCAAAGATGCAAATTTAGATTTTCCACCAGCCGAAATAAACTACGTTTTGAACGGAATATTACACCCAGATAGTTTAATTTCTATTCATATTTCCAAAAGCAACTACTTAGAAGATACAACATCTTATCCAATTGTAAAAGAAGCAAAAGTCATTTTCTATGAAAATGATATAGAAATAGGACAAGTAGAATATTCTCAAACAGGTAACTATACTATTGATTATAAACCGAAAGAAAATCAAAAGTATAGTGTAAAGGTCATTTTGAGTGATGGAAATATTCTTTTTG
>DAIUBX010000080.1:7298-8871 GCA_036846465.1 Bernardetia sp. | reverse complement strand
TAAAAATAATTACTAGATAATATTTTTGTCTAGTAGTATGATGATACTTATCAAAAAATCTATTTCGTTCTACTTCGCCAAAACAGGTGCATAAATTTCACTCACTTTTTCTACTACATAATCAATTTCTTCAATCGTGTTGTATTTGCTAAATGAAAAACGAACCGAAGGACGAGAAGGGTCATTTTGAAGTGCCATCAAAACGTGTGAGCCAATTTCTGAACCACTAGAACACGCACTTCCACCTGATGCCGAAATGCTTTGAATATCCAAATTGAATAAAAGCATATCACCCATATCTGATTTTGGAAACTGAACACTCAATACTTTTGGAAGTCCTGTTTCTAGATTTCCAGATTCTCCATTAAAATTAATGTCTTCGCCAAAGTTAGCTCTTAGTTTGTCTATCATTCTGTTTTTTAGAGATAGAATATGTTTTTTGTGAGCGTCTCTTTCTGAAATTGAAATCTCTAAGGCTTTTGCAAGTCCTACAATTCCAGCTACATTTTCTGTTCCACCACGCATGTTGCGTTCTTGCGCTCCTCCTGTTTGGAACGGACAAAAACCTGCATCATGACGAATGTATAAAAATCCGATTCCTTTTGAGCCATGAAATTTGTGTGCCGAACCTACAATATACTGAACAGGCAATTCTTGCAAATCCATTGGATAATAACCCATAGTTTGAACGGTATCAGAATGAAACATAGCATTGTATTTTTCACAAATCTGTCCTGTTTGTTTCAAATCTAGGATTGTTCCTATTTCATTATTTCCGTGCATGAGTGAAACTAAAGCTCGTTCACTTTTAGTAGAAAGATTACTGAGAAGTTCGTCTAAATGATTCAAATCAACATTTCCTTTTTTATCAATATTTACTAGACTTACTTTTGCTTCTCCTCTTTTTTCTAATTCTTCGACAGTATGCAAAACAGCGTGATGCTCTAAAGGCGAAGTAATAATGTGCTTTAAATTGTGAGAACGAACAGCACAGCGTAAAGTCGTGTTGTCTGCTTCTGTTCCTCCAGATGTAAAAAATATTTCGGCAGGTGATGTATTCAAAAGACTTGCAACCGTTTTGCGAGCCTTCTCAACGGCAGATTTTACGATTCTTCCTGTACTGTGTGTAGAAGAAGGATTTCCGAAATGTTCTGTCAAAAAAGGCATCATTTCATCTAAAACAGCTTTATCTAATTGTGTAGTGGCTGCGTTGTCTAAATAAATGCGAGAGGAAGAAGAAGAGATTGACATAAATGGTGTGTGGATTTAGTAGGAACAGTATTGTTTTCCAAACTCTAAGAGTCTTTAAGACCTTAGGATTTAATATAAGATTATCTTTCCTTACTGTTCGTTGTTTTAAAACGTGTTTTTTTGGTAAATGCTAAGTTATTGATTATGAATTGATTAATCAATAATCAAAGTTCATAAAGGTACGGAGATTTTATAAAAAACTCAATTTTGTACTTGTCTTTTTGCAAAGGTAGTTATCTTTCTATCTTTCCAAAACCAAAACAAAAATCCACTTAATCCAATCAAGAAACACGTTCCAAACCAAAAAACAATATCATATCTA
>DAIUBX010000080.1:0-7288 GCA_036846465.1 Bernardetia sp. | reverse complement strand
AAGAAACAGTAAAAACAAATAAAATTAATCCTGTCCATTGCCAAATCGTATCGTATTCTAATCGTTTTGGGTTGTCTAAAATCAAAGGTTGATTAAAAAATATTCTAAAGCTATTCCAATCCCAAAAAATAAGCATCGTATTTGCCAAAAGCATCAAACCTGTAATAATAAAAGTGAACCCAAAATCATACGAAATCGTAATCACAAAAACGTTAGCAATAATAGGATAAAAAGCTACTGCACCAAGTTTTGAATAACGCTGTGTCATCAAGAAAAAACCTGCTACAAGCTGTCCAAAACCCAAAAATTGCCAATACAAACCTGATTGATAAAGCGTTTCGAACAAATGAAATGCGTCATTGATGGGTGCATTTTCTCCACTCAATGCCGTAAAACGAAGCCCTTTTATCTAGCAAAAACAAACGCTCCACCAATCAAATAACGAGTGTAGATGATGAAGATTTGCAATCCTTTTAGTTCTTTGGTTTTTTGAAGAAAATTCATTTTTAAGAATTTTTATTGTAAACAATAATTTAATATAAATTAGCTAAACGTAAATTAAAATAACTTAGAAGCAAAAAACAATAATTCAAAAAATACCGTTCATTCCTAAAAAATAATTTATTTCAATCAACCATTTTTTTACTATGAAAAAGCTCATTTTTACGTTTATTTTTGCTCTTTTAAGCACTTTTGTAGTTGCTCAAACGGGTAATTATCAACTTTCTAGTCATATTTTAGATGTATCAAAAGGAACTCCTGCAAGTGATGTACGTATCAAATTAGAAAAATTGAATCCAGAATCAAAAGTATGGACATTTGTAGAAGAAAAAATAACAGATAAAAATGGTAGAATTACAGATTTTTTAAAATCAGAAAGTGATTCAAATAGCTCAAATCTAGGAATTTATAGACTCACTTATTATGTAAAAGACTATTTTGAGAAAGATAAAATTGAAAGTTTTTATCCATTTATTGAAGTTGTTTTTGAGATAAAAGATACTGCTCATTATCATGTTCCGATTACACTTTCTGCCTTTGGATATTCTACCTATAGAGGAAATTAGAAACTCTATTTCATAAAAAAGAGTAACACTTACTTGTTACTCTTTTTTATTTTTATTCCAAATACAAAATTACTTCATCGCCTTTTCTTAAACGAAGCTGTTTTTGAGCATTATTTTCAGGCATAAAAATCTCTACTCTTCCAAAAGAACCATTGATAAGATTGGGTAATCTGTCGTTTCCTTCTAGGAAAAAATTACAAAATTTTGCATCTTGTTCTAATACTCGTCCTGATTTTATTCCTTTTCTTGCCCTAAGATTAGTAAGAGCATTTCCATATTTATCAAAAGACAAAATTTCTCCTGTTACTGTTTTTTCTTCTTCGTTGTAAGTACTGAATGGATAATTGAGATACCAATCGTACTGAATTTCTTCGCCCATGTTTTCCATCGAAATTCCGTTGGCAAGGTGTGCAGCTACTGGTGCAAAAATATCTCTGCCATGAAAACTATTCGAATCACTTTCCAACATATAGGTTTTATTTGTGATTTCGATACATTGTTCGACATCTTCTAATGCCGTTATCAAATCCAAAATTCCATTATGAGGAGCAACAAAATAATACCCACCACTTTTGACAATAATAGGCTGTCTATCATTCCCCACCTGGGGTCAATAACACACAAAAAAATTGTTCCTTTGGGAAAATAACTATAATGTGCTTCTAAAAGCAAAGCACCACGCAAAATATCATAATCTGGAACAGAATGTGCCAAATCTATCAAGTTTACATGAGGTGAAAGCGATTTGATAACGCCTTTCATCACTCCAACAAAACCATCTTGATATCCAAAATCAGTAAGTAAAACAATATTCATAGTTAATCCTTTTGCGATCATTTTAGTTATTTTCTGTTCTTTTAATTGTAAAGCAATATACATAAAGATTGTCATTTATAACGTATAGATGGATTGAATTTTACGTTTTTTAGAACAAAGACAAAACTATTTTTTGTTTTTTGCTGTCTAATTTTTGTTGGTTTCTCCTCTCATAAATTTGATTATCAATGTTTTATTCCTAATTTTCTAAATGAAGTTAGTAGCGTAAAAATAAATCTAATTTATCTCGTTAAAATACAATTAATAATGGAATGAAAAATACAATTCGTGATTTCTTAGAAAATGAATCCAAACACAGAAGTAAGAATCTAACTTTTTTAGTTTATTTTTTTCTTTTTTCCATGACGCTCAGTTTTATACCTGATATGTATTTTGGTTTGTGGGAAAATATATGGTTTTGGATTGTCATATCTACTTACCTCATTGTTGTATTGATTATCAACAAATATGGAAGTCTTAATTGGGCGGCACACTGGTTTTTATTTGGGTTCAATTTCATGACATTTTACTTTTCAAGTAGTATTGGAAAAGATAGCAATATTCATTTTTTATTTTTTATATCTATTCTTCTTATCCCTTCTATAATAAATATACGTTCAAAACAATATGTTTTTTTCATATTATATCTCCTCTTTTTTTTCTATTGCTATTAGTTCTTTTTGATTTTGCAGTTTTTTCTAAAATAGAAGGTGTAACTAATGTGCATGAAGCTATTTTTGGAAAAGTAAATATGATTTTGGTATTTATTTTGTTTCCCGTTGTAGCTTGGGTTTTGGTAAAATCATACCAAGATATTTTTAAAAAATTAATAGAATCTGAAAAAGAAATTTTGGATAAAAATATAGAACTCTCCAAAACCAATCAAGAGTTAGATAATTTTGTATATAGTGTTAGCCATGATTTACGTGCGCCTATTTCGTCTGTTTTGGGTTTGATTGCTATTTCTAAGTTAGAAAGTGATCCTGTTCAGCTTCGATATTATGAAACATTAAAAGAAAAAAGCCTTCTCAAATTAGATTCTTTTATTAAAGATATTTTAGATTATTCTCGTAATTCTCGTATTGAAATAACACCTCAACAAATAAATTGGCAAGAATATCTAACTGAACTAACTAAAGAGTTTGAGTATTTGCCAAAAGCAAAATATGTTAAAATAGAAATTGTTATTGTTCAAGAAGAAGAGTTTTATACCGATTTATACCGAATAGGAATTATTTTTAATAATATACTATCCAACGCTATTAGATATTCAGACAAACAAAAAGAGTATTCTTTTGTCAAAATAAAAGGTAAGGCAGACAAAGATAAAGTTTGCATTACTATTGAGGATAATGGCATCGGAATAGCAATAGAACACCAACAAAAAATATTTGATATGTTTTATAGAGCAAGTGAAAATAGTAAAGGCTCAGGTTTGGGGCTTTATATCCTCAAAGAAACACTAGAAAAAATAAATGGAACAATAAAAATGAGTTCAGAAATAGGAAAAGGAACTTCATTTTATGTAGAAATACCGAATTTGAAATTAAACTAGGTCGGTCTCGTTAGAGCAGACCGATACACAAGAAAACGTTCAATCTAAAAGAAAAATTAGACAATATTACTTTCGTGCATTTGCTCTACATGGTTTAGTGCATCAAGTGCTTTTTTTATTTCATTTTTCATTCCGTCCATGTCATTTAGGGCAAATATTTTTATTTTTTCTGAGCTATCTAAGCCACATGCAGTTGTTGTGATTACAGGAATACCCATAGCAATGGCTTTTAAAAGCTGCCTTGGTTGGTGTTCAATATAGGTTGGATAAACTACTAGACCAATTTGATCATAATTGCCATTAAAAGTATCAATTTTTAGACCTTGCCAAAAATTATCGTTTTCAATTGTTCGTCCAGAAATAGTCAAATCAAAGTTTAATTCTTTTGCCAACTTTTTGATTTCGTATGCACCTTTTCTACCAACTGCTGAGGCAGGGAAAAGGACTTTATTTCCTCTTGTTTTTATATTTGGTAGCAGTGGTAACTCCCAACTTAATTTCTCAACTTTATTTTTGAATATTTCTGCAATTTCAGAATGAGTAGTTATTATTTTTCTCGCTTTTGTAAGAGCTTTATTTTCTAATTCAATTAATTCTTTAGATGCTCTAAAGTCATCAAGTGTTGGACTTTCTGTATGTTTTGATAATGCAAAGTCAAGTCTTTTATGAAGTTTTTCGAAGGGCAGTCTAGTCATCAAAACATCAAAGGTTCTACCACCCAAAATACCTGTTTCATAAATGAATGGAAGTAGGTTTTGACTAATAACCAAATGAGTTGAGGCAATAGGTATATGTTGAGCTGCATTTTTGGCAATTTTCTTGTCAAGTTCTAGCATAAGCTCAAAGACATTGTTTTTTGTTTTACTAGCCAATCTTAGTTTGATGGCACGATAAATACCTTGAAATGTAGTGGAATAAGTTTGTGCTGGGTTTAGTGCTTCCCAAGAATAACGTTCTGATTTTACAAACCTATTTTTTGAGAGAGGTACAATAAAATTATCTGAATTTGTAGAAATAGATTTTACGTACTTGTCAAATTCAGACCATTTCTCATCCAAAATGAAGGTAGTTAGTGCAAGTTCTTGTTTTTTTGCAGTTCTATCTGGATGCTTAAAACAAGCAAAATTCCCACAAGAATAACAGTCATTTAATGTATTGGTATTTCTCAGAGCAAAATCAGTATCAGTAGGCGTAGTATTTTTTTGCTTACTTTTAAAACTAACAACAAGTTTGTCTGAAGTCAACTCAATATCGATTCTAAAATCAAATGAGGACTTAAAACGTAAGTCAATATAATTCCATTTTACTGTTGCATCTCTGTCCTGTTCTGCTAAAGAACCCTTAATGACTTTTGTATGTTTATGTCGTTCCACTATGTCAAAATTGGCTTTAAGTGCAGCATCATACAAGGCATTTGAAAGTTGGCACAATCCACCTGCAATTGTTGGAACAACACAACCTTCCCTAATTTCTCGCCCAATGACATAGCCCTGCCCAAAGTTTGGATTTCCAATATGTTTCCAAAAGCTAAAGACTTCGTTTGCATTAATTTCAAGTCCATTCAGTTTTTTGGAGGCAATTCTTAAATTTTCAATTTTTCCTGCTGTCAAAATCCAATTGCTTTTGTTGTCAAAAGGATTCCACAAATCACTTTCTGAAAAAGCAATGACAGGTTCATGAATTAATTTTTGTTGGTCTTTGAATTTTTTTTGAGGTGAAAGAGCATTTTTGAAAAAACGCTTTGTTATCAACGCAATCATTTTTAGGCGAAAAATAGTATCATTAACGAAACTATGTTTTTCTGTTAATTCATTGCTTTCCATGATTCTCTTTTTGTATTAGGCACAATCTCAATACAGTGCATTTATTTGTTTTCCTTTATTTTTTTCTAATGATTTTATATTTAGCAAAACTGCTCACAGAAAGGATGCTATTTAGCTTATCTAAATTTAGAAAATAATCATCAACTATACAAAAATTTCCTATTCCTTTTTTTGATTGCAACGAGGGAGTTTTGGTTTTATTTTTCAAAAGAAACTTCATTTTATGTAGAAATCCCAAATTTAATGTAACTTATACTCTAGCGTAAGAAAACTAAAACAGATTTTTAAATTATTAAATAATTTGTCGACTTTTGTAGAATAAGAAATTAAAATCCTAAAGAAATAGATAAAAAATACCACAACATACAATGAACATTACCAAAATAACAAAAGTTCTCATTGCCAATCGTGGCGAAATTACACTTCGAATTATTCGTTCTTGCAAAGAAATGGGCATCAAAACCGTTGCCGTTTTTAGTGAAGCTGACCGTTTAGCTCCTCATGTTCGTGCTGCCGATGAAGCCATTTGTGTAGGTGCGCCTCCTTCTTCTGAATCGTATCTTCGTGGCGATAGAATTATTGAAGCTGCAAAAACCACAGGCGCACAAGCCATTCATCCGGGATATGGATTTTTGTCTGAAAATGCAGATTTTGCACGAAAAGTAAAAGCAGCAGGACTTATTTTTATTGCTCCTTCTCCAGAAGCGATTGAGGTAATGGGAAGTAAATTGGCTGCCAAAAATGCCGTTTCGAAATATGATATTCCAATGGTTCCCGGAATTAACCATGCTGTTGAGGATATTGCAGAAGCAAAAAAAGAAGCTGCACAAATTGGTTATCCAATTTTGGTAAAGGCAAGTGCAGGAGGTGGTGGAAAAGGAATGCGTGTAGTAGAAAATGAAGCAGAATTTGAAGAGCAAATGAAACGTGCTGTGAGTGAAGCACAATCAGCTTTTGGAGATGGTGCTGTTTTTATTGAAAAATATATTGGTTCGCCTCGTCATATCGAAATTCAAGTTTTGGGAGATATGCATGGAAATATTTTATACCTTTTTGAAAGAGAATGTTCGGTTCAGCGTCGCCATCAAAAAGTAGTTGAAGAAGCTCCTTCGGCTGTCGTCAATGAAAAAATGCGTAAGGCAATGGGAGAGGCTGCTGTAAATGTAGCTAGAGCTTGTAATTATTACGGTGCAGGAACGGTAGAATTTATTGTAGATGAAAATCTAAATTTTTATTTTTTAGAAATGAATACTCGTTTGCAAGTAGAACACCCAATTACAGAGCAAATTACAGGAATTGATTTAGTAAAAGAACAAATCAAGATTGCAGAAGGAAGAGAAATTTCTTTCAAACAAGAAGATTTAAAAATAAACGGTCATTCGATTGAAGTGCGTGTTTATGCAGAAGACCCAGCTAATAATTTTTTACCAAATGTTGGAAAAGTAGTCGAATATCAAACGCCAAAAGGTTTAGGAGTTCGTGTAGATGATGGTTTTGAACAGGGAATGGAAGTGCCTATTTTTTATGATTCGATGATTGCCAAACTTATCACTTTTGGGAAAGATAGAGAGGAAGCAATGGACAGAATGATAAGAGCGATTGACGAATATAAAATTTCTGGAATCCAAACAACATTGCCATTTTGTAAATTTGTGATGCAACATGAAGCATTCAGAAGTGGAAATTTTGATACAAAATTTGTAGAACGTTATTTCAAACCTGAATACTTAATCGCAGACACTTCAAAAGAAGAAGATGAAATTGCTGTGGCTATTGTGAGTATGCTTTTGGAAAATGGAAATAAAAGTAAAATGGTCGTTGGTGGGGACACCAACAACGGCAATAATGGAATGAGTGATTGGAGAAAAAAACGTAGCGTTTTTTAGAATTAGTCGACGCTTAAGGTCAGATTACTGACCATTATCAACGTCTTATAAAACAGAGCGTTTTCTAAACTGGTTCAAGCGTCGATGCTCAATGTTGTCAACTTAAGAGTTTTATGTATTGCTCGTGAGGACACGAGCAAT
>DAIUBX010000079.1:5926-8883 GCA_036846465.1 Bernardetia sp. | reverse complement strand
AAAGATACGCTACATTTTCGCACCTTAAAAGGTACGTTACATTTTCGCACACTAAAGTGTACGTTACATTGTATATTTTTTATTCTACAACTTCTTCCAAACGTTTGGCAAGAGCAGCT
Organism: Bernardetia sp.; assembly: GCA_036846465.1. Taxonomy (GTDB): domain Bacteria; phylum Bacteroidota; class Bacteroidia; order Cytophagales; family Bernardetiaceae; genus Bernardetia. The sequence continues at coordinate 8,764 of DAIUBX010000079.1, read as the reverse complement.
CTTATAAATCCTACAAAAAGAGGATGAGGACTAAGTGCTGTACTTTTGAGTTCTGGGTGAAACTGAACGCCTATAAAATAAGGATGTTCACTTTGTTTCATTTCTACAATTTCTACCAAATTTGATTCTGGATTTATTCCTGTTGGAAGAAGTCCTGCCTTTTCAAAATCCTTCAAAAATGTATTATTGAATTCGTAACGGTGGCGATGACGTTCGTGAATCAAATCTTTTCCATTATAAACCTGTGAAGCCAATGAGTTCTTCTTGAGCTGACAAGGATATGCACCCAAACGCATTGTTCCTCCTTTTGCAGTAATATTTTTTTGTTCTGACATCAAATCTATGACAGGAAAAGGTGTATTCGGATTCATTTCTGCCGAATGTGCGCCTTCTAGTTTTAATACATTGCGTGCAAATTCTATAACAGCAACCTGCATTCCCAAACAAATTCCGAAAAATGGAATTTTATTTTCTCGTGCATAGTTTACAGCCAAAACTTTTCCTTCTATTCCTCTATCTCCAAAACCGGGGGCAACCAAAATGCCGTCCATGTTTTCTAAATATTTTTTTACATCATCATCAGAATCTAAGTCTTCCGAAGAAACCCATTTAAGTTTTACTTTTGTTTCGGTTTCTGCACCTGCATGTATGAATGATTCGACGATAGATTTATAAGCATCTGGCAATTCTACATATTTTCCAACTAAAGCAATTTTTACTTCATCAGTTGGATTTTTTAGTTTTCCTAAGAAATGTTTCCATTCTTCTAAGTTTGGCGTACTATCCGTTGGTAAACCTAATTTTTCTAAAACTATATCATCTAAATGTTCTTTTCTCATCAAAAGAGGAACATCATAAATTGTATCTGCATCAATCGACTCAATGACAGATTTTATATTTACATTACAAAACTGCGAGATTTTTCTACGAATATCATCAGGTAAAGAATGCTCAGTACGACAAACCAAAACATCAGGCTGGACACCTTGCTCAGATAGCATCTTAACAGAGTGTTGAGTAGGTTTTGTTTTGAGTTCTTTTGCTGCACTCAAATAAGGAACTAAAGTAAGATGAATAACGAGGGAGTTTTGCTCTCCCAATTCCCAACGAGCTTGACGAACAGCTTCCACAAAAGGCAAAGATTCAATATCGCCAACACAACCACCAATTTCGGTAATTATAATATCATACTTGCCAGTTTCACCCAAAAAGTAAAAATTGCGTTTTATTTCGTCGGTAATATGAGGAATTACTTGAACCGTTTTCCCCAAAAAATCGCCTTTACGTTCTTTGTTAATTACTGTATTATAAATTCTTCCAGTTGTTACATTGTTTGCTTGTGAAGTGCTTACATTCAAAAAGCGTTCATAATGCCCTAAATCCAAATCTGTTTCTGCGCCATCGTCAGTTACATAACACTCACCATGTTCATACGGATTGAGCGTACCAGGATCAATATTTAGATAAGGATCAAATTTTTGAATGGTAACAGAAAATCCTCTTGACTGCAAAAGTTTGGCAAGTGAAGCCGAAACAATGCCTTTACCTAGCGAAGAGGCTACGCCACCCGTAACAAAAATATATTTTGTTTTGCGTGGAGAAGAAGTAGTAGAGGAAGTATTTTTTGGAGTTTCTTTATTGGAATTTTTGGTCGTACTCATAGCAATTTGCAAACAGATGTTTTTTTTGATGCCACAAAACTACGAAAAAAACGATTAATTCAATTATGAATTACGAAATAAGTATTCAGCATGGCTAATTAAAAATTACGGTAAATGCAATAAAGGTTAATTTAGGAATATTTATTTTTCCGTAATCTGTATTTTAGTATTCAATTCTAATTCCCACCGTTTGTATTCCCTCTAAAGAATCTTTACGCATCATTTGTTCCAATTCTATTTTATATTTTCCTTTTTCAGAAAAGTCAAAATTTTGTTCTAACTCAAATTCTTTAGTATAAATACTTCCAAATCCTTCTCCTAGAGGTTTTCCTGTTTTGCAGTCGAAGAGGGTATCTAATTTCATTTTTTGAACAAGAATTTTTCCTGTTGGAGAGAAAATTTTGTAATTAACATATGAGTTACAATAATCGTAGTCTGTCGTATAACGCAAATGATAAAAAATAGAATGGTTTTGAGAATCGTCTATTTGTACTTCAAAAGATTGTAGATTGTCTTTTTGCCAAAATCCAGTTGAAAATTCATTGTGATTTTCGTACAAACTATCATTTCCACAAGAAACAAGAGTAAAAAATAATAATAAAATTAAAACAGGAAAGGTTAGATTTCTTTGGAATTGCATAAGTTGAATCAATGACTATTTTTAAATAAACCAGAATGTATTTTATATCAACGTAGCTTCAAACTACTTATTTCTTAGTTTTTTGATAAAAAATGTTATTTCAAAATTATTTTTTTTATTTTTAATCATAAGATGCCACTACCCAAAACTCTACTCTCTGTCCTACAACAACTTTTGAACCTGCTGATGGTTTTTGAGAAATAATTGTTCCACCTTCTTTTCCTTCTGCCTTTTGGTAGGTTATTTCTACTTCTAATCCATTTCCTTCTAATTCTAGTTTTGCATCTTCTCCAAACCTTCCAATCATATTTGGCATCGAAAATCCATCATTATTACTTCCACTAGCAATTACAAGGTCGATAGAACTTCCTTGTGGCGCATAAACGCCCTTATCCAAATCTGCTTTTGTATATTCTTGTCCTTGTACAGAAATTTTCAGAATAGTATTTACAGCATTATTAGCAACATAGTCTTTTCTACCTACTTTGAGTTTTACATTTTTTACTAAAGTATCAAATACTCTCCAGTCATTTGGAA
>DAIUBX010000079.1:0-5916 GCA_036846465.1 Bernardetia sp. | reverse complement strand
AATTTTAGGGATACGTGTATCAGGTGGAGTTGCTGAATTGATGGTCAGATATATTTTTCTATGAATCTTGACAGCAGAGTTTGTCGTTGGGTTTTGCTGTAAAACAGTAAGAGGTGGATAATCTGGATTATAAGAAGTGTCTGCAATTTCATAACGCAAATCTCGGGACTCTAAAAAACTCTCTACTTCTTCTATTTTCATTTTGTTCAAATTAGGCACACGAATCGTAATATCGTGATTTGTGGTACTTGGCAAATACACATAAAAGAAAGCATACAAAATAAAAGCTACCAAAAGACCCATCAACCCCAAGTGAATAAGCAGAGTAGAGTAATGATTGCGAGTAAGATAATAATGAGCTTTGTGCTTTATTTCCTTAAAATCTATATTATTAAAAAAATTTGTATCCATTTTTTAGCAGAGCGTAATTAGGTAAGTTACAAAAATACGATTTTCTATCATATTCTTTGCTTTGATATAAAAAAAGTTAATTAGTTTTTTTATAACTTAAAAATTTGACCGAAAAAAAGCCAATTATTTGAATAATAACTGGCTTTTTTTAAAAATTATAAAGTTATATTTTAATTTCCTCCTTGCGTACTATTTGGATTTTCAGTTGCTTTTGGTTCTAAATAAACCTGTGAAAAATCTCTATACTGCATCGGATTATTAGGGAAATTCTTAACATACGGTTGTAATAAGCGATATCCCTCATCATACCACAAAACAATAATTGGGGCATCTCTCATCGCTACATTTTCAGCTTGAGCAAAATACTTAATTGCTTCCTCTTCATTGGCTGCGTTCATTGCTTTGTCATAGAGGGCATCAAATTCGTTATTTTGATAACGAGATAAGTTCGGATACGACACTGTTCCGACTGTGCTAGGAACATCTTTTCCATAAAACATACGAATAAATGCTTCTGGGCTAGGAAAATCTGCAATCCAAGAAAGTTTGATAAGCTGGAAATTTCCTGTCATCATTTTGTCAGTAGATTGTGCCATCGGAACAATATTAAGTTCGATATCAACTCCCAAAACATCTTTCAAATCTTTTTTGATTTCCACGGCTACATTTGTATTTCTGTCTCCTTCTGCATTTAGTTCTAAGGAGATTTTAGGAAAATCCTTTGCATTTCTATATCCAGCTTTATTGAAATAATAACGAGCCGAATCAGGGTTATATGCGTACCCATAAACATCATCTGGATAGCCTTTATCTTTGAAAGAAGGAGGGGTAATTCCGTGATGACCAGCTTCGTAAGCCTCTCCACCCAAAACATATTCAAAAATTTCATCTTTGTTGATAGCAAAAGAAAAAGCTCTTCGTACGTCTACATTTTTAAAGATTTCATCATTTGTCATAAAGGTCAGAATCTGAGTTTGCATTTCAGGTTCGTGTTCTAGTTCGAAAGGTAAAGAACCATCTGCACGTTGGTATTCGTCTATAATATCAATTATATAATCGGTTGGGAGGCGATAAACCATATCCAATTTATTCTTACGGAACTCAAAAAGCTCTGTTTTTTTATCTTTAATGAAATAAACCTTTACGGCATCAAGATAAGGCAAACGATTACCAGCTTCGTCTATTCCATGGTAATTATCATTTCTTTTCAAGATAACAGAAACATCTTCTTCTACATCTGCCAAAACAAATGCACCTGTGCCGACAGCTTTTCCTCCCATATCTACACCATATTTTTCGTAGGCTTCTTTAGGAAAAATATAAGCCTCTGGACGAGCTAAATAATTAAGAAATAAAGCGTTTGGCTTTTCAAGTGTAATTTGAACTGTATAATTATCAATTATTTTTATTCCTTCTATTTCAGTAGTAGGTTTTGCGCCACTTGCTGTTGCTGTATAATATTCTGTAGCTCCTTTTATTACTCCACCAATAACATGAAAACCTTGATTGTCACGGCTTTGTGTAGCTAGACGAGTAAAGCAATATTTTACATCTTCGGCTGTAAATTCTTTTCCTTTTCCATCAGAAAATGCTGCATCATCATGAAAATAAACCCCTTTTTTTAGACGTATAGTATAAACTAGACGGTCATCACTCAGCTCATAGCTTTCTGCAAGTCCGTTAGTTACTTTTAGTGTTTTTGGGTCTAATTTGAAAAGTCCTTCATAAATCTGTGAAGCAATTCTATATGAATAAACATCAACAATATTTAAAGGAAATAGAGTTCTGAAATATTCTGTTTCATTTACATTGAATACTCCTCCATAAAATCTACCTCCTTTTGCTTCTCTGACATTTCCAGCTTCCGTAGAACTAGAGTTATCGCAAGAAGTGAGAGATAAACAAGAAAAAAGAGCTAAAAGTAATAGTAAAGAGTAAAGTTTAGTAGGTATTTGCTTCATACGAATGTGCCTTAAATGACGTTGAAGATGAAAAAGTCTGAGTAATATATAGTTGAATTTCAATTTTATTTGAGAATAAGTTGATTGTAATTTGAGCATTGTTTTGCAGTAGAAAGCGACTTAATTTTCCCTAAATTTAGAAATTAAAAATCCTTTACGAAAACAATTTGTAGAAATAATTTAGCAAATCAAAAAACTTTACTCATAAATTATGTAAATATAGCGATTTTTGCTCTGTATTGTCAAACTAATTTGTATAACAGCTATTCAAAGTCAAATTGTTACTCCAAATTTATAAGGACAAGGAAAGTAAAACAGGACAATGGTCGGAATGAACAACCTCTGAAAGAATTTGACAATCTGTCATATATTCTGAAAAAGGCTCTGAGACAAAATGATAATCGATGCGCCAACCTAGATTTTTTTCTCTACATTGATTGCGATATGTCCACCAAGAATAATTATGAGGCTCTTGATTGAAGTTTCTAAAAGCATCAATCATACCTTTTTCTTCATAATCATCTAACCATTTTCTTTCTTCAGGTAAAAAGCCAGAAGATTTTTTATTTGATTTTGGATTATGAATATCAATTTCTTTATGACAGATATTATAATCTCCACAAACAATGACATTTTCTTGTTCTGCTTGTACTTTTTCTAAGTATTCATCAAATTCTGAAAGCCATTGATACTTGTATTCTTGGCGATGTTCTCCAGAAGAACCTGACGGAATATACACATTTATGACTGAAAAAGAAATTTCATTTACTTCAAAATTAGCTTTCAAAACTCGTCCTTCTTCATCTGACTGTTGCATATTTGAACCTTTTTCTACTGAAATAGGTTTTATTTTGGTCAGAATAGCTGTTCCACTATATCCTTTTTTTTGTGCAGAAAACCAGTACGAATCATAACCGAGTGATTCAAAAAGAGATTTATCAACTAATTTTTCTTCAATTTTGATCTCTTGCAAACACACAATATCTGCGTTTATTTCTTTGAGCCACTTCAAAAAATCTTTCTTCATGGCTGCTCTTATACCATTGACATTGTAAGTAATAATCTTCATTTGGTAGGTAATAAATTGAATTTTGTTTTGGTGGTATTTGAGTTTTTAGTCAGGCTGCTAAAGTACTAAAACTATTGGTAATTACATTTTTTACTTGAAAAAACTATTTCTAGGTATCTATTATTTTTTCTCTAGTGAGAAAGATTTTTGTTCTTTGTTTTTGGTGTAAGCGTTTTTGTGAAACTATTTTGACTAAAATAAAGATCAAACTGAAAAAATATCTTTGGATTCGATGAGTTATGCTTTATTGTGGAATAAGTTATTTAATAAGTTATTTTCTAATTTGTAAGCTGTTTGGTCTTATGAAATGAGTGATTCGTATAAAATTTGCACTGATTTTTTATTTAACAATCAATTTTGGTAAACTATTAGATAGGGTATAAGGTGGTGTCTTTATATGTACCTATTATTTTAGCATTGAATTAACAAAAAACTAATTATTATTTTTACACACAAAAATATAAATCTGATAAGTTATGATTTTTACACAAAAAGCACAAGGCGTTTTTTGTGTTAGAATTCAAGTTGTTTTTTGATTAACAACGTAGTGTCAGTATATTTGTCTTATCTACTATGAATTTGTTAGTAATTACAACATCCTATTTGTTAAGGAGTTATACAATAGAGTACTTCTACTATAGTTGTTCTTGAATCAAATATTCTAATCTATAAATAAATAATATTCAATGTTTGCTTAAAATACAATTTTGTATTTGCCTTTTACTTTTCATTTTTTATATATGAAAAATACCACTTTTTTAATTATTTTATTGTTTAGTGTTTTCCCTTTGCTATCAGCTCAACTAGCTGCCCAACATTCGGGAGGTGGCTTAGAGGAGTATGTACAAGCAGAAACGTTTAGAGCAAAAAAACAATATACGACAGCTATTCCATTGTATGATAAAGCCATTGCCAAAGACCCACGTAACTATAAGTATTTTGTTCAGCAAGGAAAATGTTATTACTTACTCAAAAGGATAGATAATGCAATCGAATGTTTAGAGAAGGCTACCCAACTTAAAGAAGACCACATAGAATCTTATATTGCACTCTCCAAATTGTATGGTCATAAAGGAAACAGACAAAAAGTAATAGTCTATCTTGGAAGAGCTGCTCAATTTGAAAAAAATACACAGAACCGTCTCTCATATCGTTTGCATATCTTAAAACTTTTATATTCTCAAGAAGAAGTAGTTGGTTTTCCTGTTCATTTGCAAGATGCTCGTTCGATTGCGCCTCAAAACTCTCATGTTTGGTATTTTTCAGCTTGGTATCACAATCAAGAAAAAGAATATGCACAAGCTATCACAGATGCAGAAGCAGGATTAAAATTACTTACTGATTCTAAAGATGCGCCTCGTTTTTATTTTCAGTTGGGTTATGCCTTGCACCAAATTGGAGAATATCAGAAGGCAAAAGAAGCACTAGCAAAAGCAAATGTAGGCTCTTTCAAAGAGAAAGTCTTTAAGATGATGCCAAATTATCAGTATAGACTAGGACAAGCCTATCACACAATTTTTGAATATAAAACAGCGAGAGAGTATGTTAAACAAGCACTAAAACAAGACCCAAGTTATACAGAAGCCAATGAATTAGGAGGATTATTGGCAGTAGAAGAAATAAATCATACAGCAGTTATAGAAAGGCTAAAAGTAGCTATCGAACATGCGAAAGATTACGATACAAAAGCTCGTTCGTATTCAGAACTGGCTCTTTTGCAGTTTCAAAATGAAAATTATGCAGAAGCTATTCATTCATCAGACTCCTGTCTAACTATTCAACCTTTACGTTATGATGTTCGTTTTTTACGTGCTGTTTCGCTTTTTCATGCAGGAAATACAGATGAAGCTATTACAGAAATGCGTCAGCTATCGCATTTGAGTAATGTACCTCCTACTCTACAAGCTCAGTTTATCTTTGCAACAGGGGTAATGTACAGAAAAATAGGGAAAAATGATTTTGCAATTCAATATTTTAAGAATGTAAAACACGGAGATTTTAGATATGCAGCACAGGAGGAAATGAAGAAATTAAATGCTATATAAAGTAAGACATAATTAGCGAGTGATTTTCATGATCAATATGATAATTACGGGATAATACAATAAAAATTAAATTACTATTAAAAAATAATTATTATTAATTGTAGTTGTATTTATCTTGTATTTTATCTTAAAACCGATAGCTCAGCGAAGCTAAATCATATAAATCACTCGCTAATCAGTTATATGTATTATTAATTTTGTACGATTACTTAGATTTTGAAAAAACACAAAAAGGAATTTGAATAACTCAAATTCCTTTTTGCATTACTTCTGTAATTTGTATTACCTCTGACTTCTAACCTCTGACTTCTAACCTCTGACCTTCTGACTTCTAACTTCTAACTTCTAACTTCTAACTTCTAACTTCTAACCTCTGACTTCTAACCTCTGACTTCTGACTTCTGACTTTATTTTTTATATTTCCCATTCG
>DAIUBX010000078.1:8558-8885 GCA_036846465.1 Bernardetia sp. | reverse complement strand
AAATTTGAATACCAAAAATAATAGACAAAAAATTGTGTACGGTTTTAAAATTTTAGTTATATCGATTTATTTCATACAAATTTACAAATTTAATAGCACAAGTTTATTTTACCTTTATTTGTTCCTTCGACATCTTTCACTACAATATTTTACTTCGTCCCAAACTTTTTCCCATTTTTTGCGCCAACTAAATGGTTTTTGACATACAATACAGGTTTTTTGAGGTAAATCTGATTTTTTGATATGCTTACTCATTTCTATTAAAAGGTAATAATTTTAAATTTTCCTTCAAAATGCCTCAAGCTGTGTTGCCTAATTATTTGATTG
>DAIUBX010000078.1:0-8548 GCA_036846465.1 Bernardetia sp. | reverse complement strand
TCAAAACAACTTGCTATTATTTTTTGTTCGCACTACGTATTTTAAAAAAATACGTTGTTTTTTAATCCCCCTTTTTCTTTTTTAATTTAATCTACTACAAAATGATATTCTCAAAAAACTATCTCTTTTTATCTCTTATTTCTGTTTTTACAGGATTTGGTTCTTATTTTTTACTTTCTAGTGATTCAGAAATTGAAAATAAAGCGTGTTGTGCTGTTGATCAGTTTGCAAAGTTTACTAATGACAAAGAGTTTGTAAACAAACATCCAAACCCCATTGCTTTTGATTTTACTCCTCAATATGGACAACTGTCAAAAATAGAAGTTGAAGGTGGCGAAGCTGCAAATGTTTTCATGGTAAAATCTAAAAAACCAACAGGAAAATATTTATTTGTTTTTCACGAATGGTGGGGACTTAATGACTATATAAAACAAGAAGCTGAAAAATATTATAAAGATTTTGGACAAAAAGTAAATGTAGTAGCCATTGATTTGTATGACGGAAGCGTTGCCACAACACGAGAAGATGCCCAAAAATACATGCAAGGTGTGGATAACGAACGTGCAAAAGCAATTATTGAAGCTGTAACCAAATACGCAAAAGTGAAAGCTACCGAAGAAGCAAGTGCGCCTTTAGAAATTGCTACAATCGGTTGGTGTTTTGGTGGTGGTTGGTCTTTGCAAGGCTCTTTAATTTCGAATGATTATACAAAAGCAACGGTTATGTATTACGGAATGCATGAAACTGATACAACAAGAATCAAGACAATAAAATATCCTGTTTTGGGAATTTATGCCAATAAAGACAAATGGATTACGCCAGAAGTAATGAAAACATTCGAAAAATCAATGCAAGAAGCAGGAAAGACAGTTTCTATTTTAGGATATGAAGCAGACCACGCTTTTGCAAATCCAAGCTCCCCAGCTTATAATGAAACAGCAGCAAAAGAAGCTCGTAAAAAGACAATTAAGTTCTTGAAAAAGAATTGGTTATAAATTTCTTCAATTATCGATTGCTAAGGGTAAAAAATAATTTTGGTTCTCTGACAATTTTTGCCTTTTTGGTAGAAAATAAATCTATCTTATATTTTGTTTAAGTCTGTACCGAAGGTCTGACTTAGACAAAATAAGCCTTTTTAGGGTTTTAAATACACATTTTAAACGGTCAGACCTACGGTGCAGACCAATTTAAAACATAAGATAATTTTCAATAAAGGCTAGGGCAAAAATTGTCAAAGAAGCATAATTTTTTGATTTTATGCTAAAAAAATAAATCCTTGTTAATGCTAAATATAGCCATTAACGAGGATTTTGTATTGGATGTTACCTTAGCAATCGTCTGTAATCAGACGTTGATAATGGTTATTATTTACTTTTAAAAATCGTAAAACGAGTTCCTACTTGCCAACCATAAGCCTGTGAAGAAAAAGTAACTCCGCCTTCATTGATAAGTGAAGAAAGTGACGATTTATACGTTCCTCCTCCCCAAAGTGTCCAACGATTTGTAACGTGATAATTAATTCCTGCCTGTGTCCAAACTTGTGTATTGGTAGTTCTGTGATTTCCTAAAGCATATGTAAAATTAGGGTCTGCACTTGTATAAGAATAACTACTCAAAAGCTCTATTACTGTTCCAAATTGTGCAAAACCAGTGAATTTTTTAGATCTGCTTTCTCCAAATTGATACCCAATAGCTATCGGGATTTGTAACCATTCATAACTTACCTCAACATTATTTGTAGATGCAATTAAAGGATTTCCTAAAAGTACGGTATCTCTTGTATAATTGGTAGAGCCAAAAGAGTAATTAGCTTTTCCCATTCCAAGTCCTGTATTGATACTCCAACGCTTATTTTTTCCAAATGCTAAAGCAATATCAAAACCTGTTTGCTGATACGTACCACTAATATTCATTTGTGTAAGTGTATCAGCAAGATTTGAAGTTTCTGCCTCAATAACTGTAAGACCAGAATAAAGAGAATCTATTCTAAAACTCGGTTTATAAATTCCTTGTGTGTGATTGATGCCAAAAGTAAGAGCTATTCCAGATGATTTTTTTGAATCTTCTGTTGGGTTTTGATTGTTTTGGTTGTTTGCAATCGCTTCTTTTGTGCTATCTACTTTTATGAAAATATCTTCTTGTTCAAAATAAGGATTTCCAACAGGTAAATATTTTGACCAATCAATTTCTTTAAAAACAATAAGTTCTAGTGTAGGAGTTGTTTCTACAATTGTTTCATTAGTAGCACTCGTTCCTAAATCTTTGTTTGTGTCTTTATTATTTAACGCAATAGAAATAGCTACATCAGAATTATTATTATCTGTTTTTTGATCTGTGTTAGTAGAGTTATCTGATTTGTCTATTGATGAACTAGAATTGATATTTTTTGTATCAGAATCAGCAATCAAGTTATTTTCTTGTGTTGTCTTTGTTTCTGAATTCGTTACTTCTGTCTGAACATTGTTAGGCGTTTGAGTAATCCCTTTATTACTAAGTGATGATGACGAATTATTTGTATCTGTACTTATATTACTATTTTCTATTTTATTTTTATCAGAATTTGCAATTTTATCATTAGTAGAAGGTGTTGTAGAATTATCATAAACTAACGTAAACCAAAACATAACCACCAAAAGAAGGGCTGCCACCAGTCCAGAAGTCCAATAAAATAAAGGACGTTTGTACCAAGGCTTTGCATCTAAAGCTGCATCTATTTGTTCCCATAAGTGGGCAGGTGGTGCAAATTGAGCATTTTCGAATTTATTCTTAAACTGCTGCTCAAATTTTCCGTCCAACTGCTTTCGGTTATTGTTTCCGAAGTTGTTCATAACTTTTATCTTCTTTCAAAAGCATTTCTTGTAGTTGTGCTCTTGCTCGTGCATACTGTGATTTTGACGTTCCTACGCTGATTCCTAAGAGTTCGGCAATTTCTTTGTGTTTGTAGCCTTCAATCGCATACAAATTAAAAATTTGCTGAAAACCATCAGGCAGCCTACGAATGATTTGCAAAAGTTCCTCTAAGTCAAATTGGTCTAAAATTATGTTTTCTTCCGAATTATAATTTATATCACTTACTTCTTCTTTAAAGGCTTTGTCGTATTTGCTTCTTCCTGTTTTGAGTGCTTGATTGATGACAATCCTACGAATCCAAAACTCTATTGGACAATCTTGCGCAAAATTTTCTATATGTTTGAAAACATTAATAAAAGATTCTTGCAAAATATCATCAGCTTCTAGTGTCGTTTTGGCGTAACGCATTGCGATGGCATACATCTTGGGAGCAAATTGTTCGTACAGAGTACGTTGCGCCTGACGTTTGCCGTTTATGCAATCCTTGATTAGTTGAGATTCTTCAGAAGAAGGGATATGAATAGTACGAGTAGTCGTATTTTCATTGTTATCTAGATTATCTAGTTCTTCTTCTTGTTTTTCAACTTTTTCAATAAATTGACTTCCGTTATGTGCAGAAATGTTTGACATAATAGAATACTCACTCATATATAAGACCCACAGTTGTTATGAAATGGTTGCACGAAAAAATTAAACAATCGAAAATAAATTAGCTTACTTAATTGATGGCTATATCTTTCTTCGAATAATTATAGTAGGACTATTCAACTAGAAATAATTTGCGTAACAATTTTATTGCAAAATTTATACTTATATCAACTTATCACCAACTTAAATTATTGATAATGAGAGTTATAGTTTCTTTTTTGGATTTTTTCTTGAAAAAAAATAATTATAAATTAGAAATCAAACTTATATCTTGTACGAAGACAGAAATAAAAGTGCAGCAAAAAATCGTAAAAAAATAAAATTGTCTGCTAATAATCTAAAAAGAGTTTAATTTTAGATTTGTTTGGAATAAGATGAAAAGTAATAATTATGTAGTAGTAGAAACCAAAAATACAAAAAAAGAATTGAAATTGTGTACATTGTTAAAAAAAATAACATTCCCTTAATGATTAAGAGAATGTTATGTTATGCAGAAATCAATGAAAAAAATAAAATTTAATAGTTACTTTATTTCACTTCAAAAGAAACAGAGGTAACTTCTACACCATTGTTATCAGTAGAGTGCATTCTAAAATCATATTTTCCTGTTTTATTAGGCGCATTAAATTCTAAAACACCACTTTCTTGATTATCAAAATATTTATAAGCAACATCGTATTGGTCATTTCTAGATTCATCTCCATGTTCGATTTCAGAAGGAATGATTCCAATCCAAGGACGTTTATCTAATTTTTGATTTACTTTAAAGGTAAGCATAATTTTTTCACCTGCTGCAAACTCAGTTTTTTCCAAACTTAACTCACCACTAACATCAGACGTTTGCCCTCCTACTTCAAAAGAAATAGAGGTAATTTCTACACCATTATTATCAGTAGAGTGCATTCTGAAATCATACTTTCCTGCTTGTGTAGGTGCATTGAATGTTAATGTTCCACTTTCTTGGTTATCAAAATATTGATAGGAAACATCATGTTGGTCGTTTCTAGACTCATCGCCATGTTCTATTTCAGAAGGAATAATTCCAATCCAAGGGTGTTTGTCTAGTTTTTGACTTACTTTAAAAGTCAATGGAATAGATTCACCAGTCATAAATTTTGTCTTTGTCAGACTCAATTCTCCTGTAACTTGCCCAGATACTTCCGTTTCTACGGTTTCTTCTTGTGTGTCTTCTGCCTTTTTGCCTCCACAAGAAACAAGCGTACCGACTAAAAAAGCACTAATTAAAAGCGATTTGAATGAAATGAAATTCATAGTTTTCTTTAAGTTAAAATGATAAAATAAATTTGGTAATACTGAAAAAACCATCTAAAAATAAGAATTTTTTTGATAAAAATGATTTTTTATACATAATTATTTTTTTCTAAAATAGATTTTGCTAATTTTTATCAATTAATCTAAAATAATTAGAATGTAATTGAAAAATATGCGTAATTTGTGTAGCGACGGTTGCTAAGGTTCGGATTACCGAACCGTTATCAACGTCTTTCCTTTGGAAAGTAAGCGTATCTTTTAAGGTACGAAAAACAACTCTCCCTTAGCAATCGTCTTGTAATCAAGACGTTGATAATGGGGAAATAATAGAAAATAAACATAATGAAAACGAATACAGAACTAATGGAAGCCGAAAAATTTTATCACGTCTATAATCGTGGTATAGATGGTTGCCGTATTTTTAGTAAACACAGTCATTATATACGTTTTTTAGAAAAATATGCTCTTCTTTTATCGCCTTTCTTAGACACGTATGCGTATTGTTTAATGGGTAATCATTTTCATTTTCTGGTGCGTACAAAATCAGAAAAAGATATTTTTGAGTTTGCCCCTCATTTAGCTAAAAATAAAATAGGAAAAGTTTTTTCTACTCAATTTGGACATTTTTTTAATGGTTATTCTCAACATTTTAGTTTAGATATTGGTAGGACAGGAAAATTATTTGAAAAACCTTTTCGTAGAAAAGAAGTAGATAACACAGACTATTTTCAAAAATTAATTTACTACATTCATTCTAACCCAAAAAAACATGGAATGAGAAACGATTTTGAAAATTATATGTATTCTTCTTTTGATTCGCATTTAGATACTCGTGCCACCAAATTACAAAGAGAAACGGTATTAAATTGGTTTGAGGAAAAAGAAAACTATAAAAACTTTCATAGTAAAGAACAAGATTTAAAAGAAATAGAACATCTAAAAATAGAATTTGAAGATGATTTTTAATTCAACTATTTCGACGTTTGCTAAGGTTCGGATTACCGAACCGTTATCAACGTCTTTTAAGAATGGAAAATAAATCTCCCTTAGCAATCGTCCGTAATCGGACGTTGATAATGGGAAACATATACAAAAAAACATGTCCTTTCTCCACAAAGTAGCCACCGAATTATATCAAGAATGGAAAACAGAAATTTCTGATTTGCATATTGTTCTTCCGACCAGAAGAGCGTGTTTGTATTTCAAAACTTTTCTTTCCGAAATTGCAGAAGAAACTATTTTTTCACCAAAAGTAATTTCTTTAGAAGATTTTATTGTGAGTTCTTCGGGTTTGGAAATTGAAGATACAAGTGCATTAATCTTTGAATTGTACGATTCCTATCAACTTTTTGATAAAGGTGTGGCTGGTTCGTTAGAGCGTTTTGCACCGATGGCAATTACGATGTTATCGGATTTTAATTTGATTGATAGAAATTTGATACAATCTCACGAACTTTTTGAGTATTTGGACGAAGTAAAAACAATGGAACGCTGGGGCGAAATGTATGGCGATGCAGAGCAAGATAATAGTATAAGTTCGTTAAGTAGAATTACAGAATATTATCTTTTTTGGCAAAATGTAGAAAAAACGTATAATCATTTTAGAGAAAAATTAGAGAGTTCGAATCGTGCTTATGCTGGATTAGCTTTTCGTCATGTTTATGAAAATTTGGAACAAGTAATTGAAGACCAAAATATAAAATATGCCGTTTTTATAGGTTTTAATCAACTTTATAAAGCAGAAGAACTCATTATCCGAAAACTAGAAAAGCTAGGAAAAGCAAAAACGTTTTGGGATATGGACGTTTTTTATGTCGATGCTAAATGGCACGAAGCAGGAAATTATTTCCGAAAATTCCTTCAAAATGGATTTATTACCAAAAAGAGAGAAGAAATTAGTTTTATAGAAAATTTGATTCAAACCGAAAAAAAGGAAATTGAAGTAATTAGCGTTGTCAATACGATTACACAAGCCAAAACAGCAGGACATCTTTTGAATGAAATGATTGAAAGATTGATTGCCAAAAATGAATTTTTTAAGTTTTCACAAGCTCGTAATCACACAGCCGTTTTGTTGCCTGACGAAACGATGCTTTTGCCGATGCTTTATTCTCTCCCAAAAAGTAGCGAAGGCGTAAATATTCAAAAATTGGTCAATATCACAATGGGAGTTTCTTTGAAAAATACACCTTTGTATTCTTTGATAAAAAATCTTTTTCAAGCACAAGAAAATATGTTGCGTGATGAAGACCAACCGTTGAGTATTTATCATAAAGACCTTCAAAGAATCTTGCAACACCCTTATATTCGCCCTTTGAATGAAGATGAAAATCCTCCTTTAAAGCGAATGCATGACGAAAATATCATTTATTTTTCTGTAAAAGAACTATCCGATTACAAAATAAATGGCTGGTTATACGGACAACTTTTTGAAGACTGGGGAAAAAATGAGCGTAATCCGAAGGAAAAAGACACCAATAATTCAGGAAATATTCATAAGGCGTTGCGTTCTTTTTTCAAAATCATTGAAGCCTTAGCTCATCGTTTTACACAAGCTGAATTTTCTTTGGAAAGTGAATATTTGTTTGAGTTTTATAAGCTATTAAAGCAAGTTGAACGAATGATAATTACGTATTCGCCAAATGAAGAAAGCCATATTGGAAATTCTATTTTTGGAGAAATTGATGAAGAATTGGATAGAAAACTGAATAAAAGCAAGTTTGAAAATGAATCTGAAAATCAAAGTAAAGGCAAAAAAGCAAAATTAAAAATTCCTTTAAAGATAGAATCCTTCGAAAGGCTACTTTTGGAACTCATGCGAGATAGAAAAATTCCGTTTACTGGAGAACCGATTGCACCCATTCAGATTATGGGAATGTTGGAAAGTAGAGCCTTAGATTTTGAAAATGTGATTATTATTTCGGCAAATGAAGGAATTTTTCCACGAGGAAAAGTTTTGACTTCAAGCATTCCGTTTGATATTCGTTTGCAGTTTGGACTTCCCACACACACCGAAGACGATGCAGCGTATTCGTATAATTTTTACAGACTTTTGCAGCGAAGTAAAAAAATAACGTTGATTTATGCCTCTGATATGGAGGGAATGCGTGGAGGAGAACCGAGTCGTTATGTCAATCAAATAAAAAGTGAACTTGCTCATTTAGAGAACATTAGTTTTTATGAAACACGTTTAGAATTGCCTTTGCCTACCTTCGAAAACAGCACTAGAATTGTAGAAAAAACTCCTGCAATCATTCAACGACTAGAAAAATATTTGACAGAAGAAGGATTATCGCCAAGTTATATTAGTCGTTATTTGGAAGAACCGATGCGTTTTTATGAGCAGAAAGTTTTGAAACTGACCGAACCACCGATGATGGAAGAAGATTTGTTTCAACACACTTACGGACAAGTGATGCATGAGGCTTTGGAGGAACTTTTTGAGCCGTTGGTGGGAAAAGAAATAAATGAAGAATGGCTAGACAAAACACGAAAAGACAAAGAAAACTTGAAACTTTTGGTAGAAAAATTAATCACTAAAATTGCTGGTGGTGTGATGCACGACACAGGAAAGAATTTTTTATTGAAAGAAGTTACGCAGTCTTTGATTCCTGAATTTTTGCGTTTGCAGAAAGAAGAAGCTCCTATTCGTCTGATTGCACTAGAACAACAACTTACAAATGTGGTTTCTTTTGATATTTTTATTGATGGAAAAGCAAGGAAAATTCCTTTAAAACTCATCGGAACGGCTGATAGAATTGATATAATTACGACAAAA
>DAIUBX010000077.1:0-9062 GCA_036846465.1 Bernardetia sp. | reverse complement strand
ATTTTCTGCAATTTTAGCATTTGGGTGTATGTTAGTGTTTGGATATTTCATGTGTCAAGCTGTGGTTGAGTGAAGGCTATTAATAATGATAAGTAATTGAGCTGTATTAGAGTTTTTTGTTCAAAGTTTGGTAAAACTTTACTACAAAATTAGAACAAAGTTAGACCATTAGAAACAATTTAGCTAAAAAAATAAAAGGCAAGATAAAGAATGACACAAATCTACAAATTTGTTTAGTTACTTATCTATTTTCGTTTGATTTTTTCAAGATTTTAATATCAAAAAACATCAAATTATACTCATTACTTTTTCACTCAAAAAATCATAAATTCCTAAGAAATGAATAACAGCTAAAATAATGACTCCTACCAAAATCGCTCGTATCCAATAATTTGCCTTTGGATGTCCGACAGCAAATTTGGCTGCCCACATCGCCCCAATCATTTGAGAAATAGAAAGTGTCAGACCAGCAATTCATTCTACTTGTCTACTCCAAATAAAAATAGCAAAAGCAGGAATATTCAAAAGAAGTGTAAGTAAAAGTTTGATAGCATTTGCATTAGTGAGGTCGTAACTTGTAGCAGACATCAAAACAACAAGCATAATCACACCTACACCAGCTTGAATAAAGCCTCCATAAAAACCAACGGCTGAGAAAATTACTATCAACCAAAAGATATGTAAATCTTTAGGATTAAGATTTTTTTCTACCCATTTTTTAGGGTTATTCAAAACCAAAAAAAGCATAAAAACCATTACACCACCAATAACCCGACTAAGCCAGATTTCATTTGATTTTCCTACTTCGACGGCTGTGTATGCCCCCAAAATAGAACCCAAAATAGTAGGAATAGCAATCTTCCAAATACCTTTAAAATTTGTTTTTCCACTTTTCAAAAAAGTACGCAATCCTACCAAAACTTGAAAAGTAACGGCTACTCGGTTTGTTCCGTTTGCTATTCCAACAGGCAAACCTGCAGCAACAGAAAGTGCCATGATTGTTAAAGTAGAGCCATTTCCTGCCAATGTATTAATTATTCCTGCTACAAACCCAGCAGCCAATAAAATCAAATATACCCAAAATGTATATTCCATATTCAGTTACCAGTTAGTAGTAATCAGTTACCAGTTTAATAAATTATGAATGTGTATTTCTCAGTCCCAACTCCCAATCTCTCGTTCCTCGCCCCTAATCTCCATTCCCCAATTCCTATTTATTCAACATACTCATTTTCAATTTTATTCTCGTTAATTCTTGTTTTGTATTAAGAGGGAAATCATTTTTCATAATCCAATCGTAATATGAAGATTCTTTTGTCAGAACGTCTTCAATTTTTTTGTCTTTGTGTTTTCCGAAAGCAAAAACAGCTTCATTTTTTTCATTATAAACCATTCTGCCAGCCAAATCAATTCGATTCGAAAAACTTAGTTCATGCAGACTTTGCATATCATTTTTGATAGGAATGGTAATATTTCCTAAACTGTCTTTATGCTCTACATTTTCGTATCTTCTTACTTGCTCTTCCAAAATACCAACACACGCAAGGGTATCTACTTCGGCACTATGCGCACCTTCTAAATCCAAATTACAGTAAAATTTGTAAGCTGCCGAAAGTGTGCGAGGTTCCATCATATGATAGATTCTTTGCAAATCAATGAGTTTACGGTTCGAAATATCAAAATCTACTCCTGCTCTCAAAAACTCTTCTACAAGCATCGGAACATCAAAACGCATAATATTAAAACCTGCCAAATCACAGCCTTTCAAAATACTTGCAAAAGTCTTAGCCATTTGCTTAAAGGTGGGAGCATCTTTTACATCTTCATCACTAATTCCATGTATATTTGTTGTGATAGCAGGAATAGGAATGGTAGGATTTATTTTATGCGTGTGTATTTGTTTTTCGCCATTGGGCATCAATTTGACAATCGAAATTTCTACAATACGGTCATTAGTAGTGTCGATTCCTGTTGCTTCTAAGTCAAAGAAAGCTAACGGGTTTTTGAGGTTGAGATTCATAATTAAAGTATAATGCTAGATTTTGAAGTAATTAGACAACTCACAAATTTTTGAAAAAATGTTGTTAGTGGTTTTTGATAAGCCAAAATAACTCTAACAATAGTTTAAAAACACTATTATTTTTTTGAGAGAATGTCTTTGTTAGACAAAAGTAACAAATTATTGACAAGTCTTTTGAGATTAGAAGTTTTAAAAATAGGCTTTATGCTTTTTCTAAGTAAAAAGCCGATTCAAAGCCAATTGAGCTATTTTCCTAACGTCAGAAAAAATGCAGAAAAAGAGACAATCAAGTTTTACTCAACTATTGTCAGAGTTATTTCGGATTACCGAAAAACTACTGACAAAGTTTTAGAAGAATGTTCTACCAAAGGTATCTTTAAAGTCATTTTAGACTATTTTCCTAGCGTTAGGAAAAATGCAGAAAAAAGAGACAATCTAGTTTTACTCAACTATTGTCAGAGTTATTTCGGATTACCGAAAAACTACTGACAAAGTTTTAGAAAAATGTTCTACCAAAAATATGTTTAAAGTTATTTTAGGCTATTTTCCTAGCATTAGGAAAAATGCAAGAATGAGCTATTTTAGTTCTAAAAAGTACTTTTAAAGCAAATTGAGCTATTTTCCTAGTGTTAGGAAAAATGCAGGAAGAAAGAACAAAGCATAAAAAAAGCTAGTCTAAACAGTAAAGTTTGAACTAGCTTTTTTGAAAGTATTATAATTCTAAAAATCCAATAAATCTAAATGATAACGTTTGATAATTTTCTTCAAAAGTTCGCCATAAATTGGAGAAGTGGCATAACCTACACCACCGTATTTTGTAGAACCAATTTTGTCTGCCCAGTCTTCATAGTTTTTTCCTTTTGTAAATAAAGGAGAATAACGTTTGTTTGTGCTAAGAAAAACAGAGTGAGAACGAAACGAATGCCAAGGCGAATTATATTCTGCAAAATGGTCTTTTACGATACACTTATAAAGTGTTTTTCCATTTTTGACTACACGCTCAGAACTCATAATTATACTTTTGTTAGCTTCCATTTCTAAGGCTGTATAATATTCTGTTGTTGTTGTCAGAGAGCTTTTTTGTGCTTTATCTTTTATTCCGAAATAATTATTACTTACAATTCGCTGTCCGTAGGCTGTTTCTAATGCAGATTGAGCTAATTTTATCGATGCAGGAACGTGAAATTTTGCTTGTTCCATAAGCGACGTTTCAATTTTATTCAAATCTGTATTGTCGGTAAAATATTTATAAACGTGTTTTTGTGCATTTACATTATTCAAAACCAAATCAACAAAAAGCTGTGTAATCTCTTTATTCAAATTCAATAATTCATCATCAGCTAATTTATCCAAACGAGACGCTTTATTTTCTATCAAATATTTAGTAATCAAGAGCTGTTTTTGCACTAAAAAATTATCTCTTTGTTCTTGGTGCGTTTGTGGTATTTCGTTTTGGCTATCTTCTAAGTGCGTCATGATATACGAAAGAACATCATTGATAGGCTTTGATGCTGGTATTGAAGTTGGAATTACACTGCTTTTATTAGGCATCTGAACAAACATGTTATCAATCTGTGTCGTGTTACTGTTACTTTGTGGAATCCACCATTGAAGTCCGATAATCATTACTAAAATTGCAATGATTACCATCAACCAACGGTCTGTAATCTCTATTTTGAAATCAACTGTTTTTTTCCAGTACGGAATTTCAAAAAAGACAGGCTGTGAAAGAAGTTTTCTTCCCTCATTTAGAGTTTGGAATGCGTCGTCGAGTATTATTAGTTGCTTCATCATGGTGTTTGTTTATGAGATAATTTTCTAAAAACTATCCAAAGTAATAAGTAAAAATAGGTCGATAAAAACAGAATTATTTGTTTGATAGAATATTAAAACAATTACGAATTAAAAATTACGACTTGCCAAAGCAGCGAAGCTAATTATGAATTTAAACTATTGAATATCAATTAGTTATTTATTCCAAGATAGCAGTTTATTTAATTCTTATTCCTAAGGTAATTTTGAGAAGGATTTTCACAAAGACTTTTCAAAATCTAGTTCAATTTTAGTTTTTTAATTAAAAACTAATTTAATTAGCAATTTTAAGATAAAACTCTTCTTTTTGATAAATAATTCCAAAAAAGATAACAGATTGACAAGAATAATTTCTAACTTGCTGAATCTTTAGCAGAAAAAAGAGAAATGCCTAGTTTTTTAGTTTTTCTCTTACATTTCTCGGAGCTTTTTTGCTTTAATTGCTAATATTATAAGCAAATATACAAGTTCCTTCGATAAACACCAAATATTTTGCTAAAAATTTTATCAAAAATCATTTATTTTTTTCAGACCTCACATAGCTTATGTTCTTTTCTTCTAACTTGCGCTACCTTCGTCGTGTCCATAATCTAACTCAAGAAGCCTTAGCAAAGCACTTAGGAGTGTCTTTAAAGAAGATTGGCTCGTATGAAGAGGAAAGAGCGACCCCAAAATTAGAACCGTTGATAGAAATTGCTAATTTTTTTAGTATTACGTTAGAACAGTTTATAAATGAAGATTTATCTGTAGAATCTGTAAATAAAAATACGCCTGAATTACCAGAGCTAAAAAAGTATGCAGCAGCCGAACGATTACGTATTTTGAGTATTTCGCAAGACCGAAATGAAAACGAATACATCGAACTTGTGCGTTCAGATTCAGAAGAAGATTATGTAAAAGGATATTCAGATATAGAGTTTGTAGCAGGTTTACCAAAATGCCAGTTACCAGCCTTGCCACTCAATCATACGTATAGAGCTTTTGAGATTTCAGATTCGCTTTTGGCTGCACCAACAAATAGTATTGTGGTGGGAGAGTTTGTGGCAGATTGGAATGAGTTGAAAGACAACGAACCTTGTATTATTGTTTCTGAAAATACAGGAATTGTTTTTCGAAAAATAAAAAATCAGATTGCTCAAAATGATACACTTCTTTTGGAAGATACCAATGGACAATTTTCGTCTTATTCCGTTTCGGTAGAGGATATTGAAGAAATTTGGCGTTTTGCAGCTTACATTAGTTTGGACTTTCCAGAAGTTCCAACAGCAGTAAATCAGCTTCGCCAAACGATGCAAAACTTACAAAGTGCTTTAGAAATTTTGGAAAGTAGAAAAAAGGAAGGCGAATAATCCATTATATTTTGACAATAATTTTCAAAGTTCCATTTCGTTCTAGCTGTCTGTGCATTGTTCCATAATAGCCTCCTGTTGCACTTCTCATACCAGCATCAAAATAAGAAGCATTAAAAAGATTATTTACAGAAAGAACAAAACTAACTTTATCATTAATAAAATTTTTGGTAGAAATAGCTGTATTAAAAACAGCATAACTTGGAACAGAACGCAAGGGGCTAGAATCATTTGTAGTACGCTCTCCTACCCAATTTCCAACAAAATACCAATTTAGTATATTCTTAAAAGTAGCTTGAAAGCCTATATTTCCCTTTACTTTTGCAATATTAGGAACAGTAGGTGTTTCATCTCCATTTTTTTGTGTTGGGTTTTGTAAAGTCAGATTACCAAATACAGAAACATCTGTTTTGATAGTATATTGAGTTTTGAATTCTAAACCAACTACTTGTGCCGTTCCTTGATTTCGGTTTTGAAAGTTTGGGTTTCCATCGCCATCAATATCTCCAATATTTACATTTGAAATAATAATATCTGAATAGGCATTATAAAAAGCATTGGTTTCAATAAATAATTTTGGCGAAGGTGTAAGAATAATATTCCCTTCAAAAGAACGAACTTTTTCGGGTAGAAGGTCTAGATTTTGAATTCTTGAAGCTGCTTGAGAAAAAAGCTCAAAATTATTTGGTGGACGATAAGCACTTCCTGCCATCAATTTTAGAGTAAGAAAGTCATTCGGAGCAGATACGATTGCCAATCTTGGATTTAATGTCGAACCATAAACATTATTTTGGTCGTATCGCATACCTATTAATAACATCAGTAGAATTGAGTAGTGGCAAATTGATAACATACTGTCCATAGGCTGCTATATTTTGATACACCACACTTTCTCTCAAGCTTTTATCCTTCAAAATGGTACTATAAAAACTATTCTCAGAATTATAAAAACGATTGATGCTTTCATAACCCCGATAGCCTTTCTCTACGTCACTATATTCATAAACAACTCCAAAAGTAATATGTTGTGTTTCGCTAAAGTTATGGTCTATTTGTACTTCAGTGCCTAATAAATAAGAATCATGAGCATAAGGTGTTCTTTCATAAGCTGAATCTGCTGCCGAAAAATAATAATCATAGCTAGTCTCTGCAATTCCTGATTGGCGATAATAGGCTTTTGCTAAGGCAAATGTTTTTTCAGAAAAATCTTTCTGATAACTAGCTGACAAAGTATTAGTAACCGAACGCCAAATTCCTGCTCGTTCACCTGCTACATTGATAGGTGCAGAGCCACTACCTGCAACTGTTCCTTCGCTATTTTCATAACCATAGAGAGGAAGACCATAATATTCTACTGGAGAGTTAGAAAACTGTCCTTGTCCCATTGGTCTATCAAAACGACTAAAGCCTAATTTGACTCCTTTCCAATTAATTCGTCCTATCACAGAATAGGCATTATCAACAAAACTAGCATTGTATTCTGGATGACGTTCTTTAAAAATGGGACCTTCAGAATTGAATAAAGAACCTGAAATCATTACATCAAGACTATCTTTCTGAAAACCTGCCACTACTTTGTTAAAGCGTGTTTGAAATGCACCATAACCACCTTGATACTCCAAACCATCTATATCTTCTCCTTTTTTGGTAATTAAATTGATGATACCATTAAAAGCATTTGCACCATAAAGAGCCGAACCACTACCCCAAATAATTTCTATTCTTTCGATAGAATGAAGACTATATTGAGAACCTCCGAGAACATTTCCTTCTAAAATATTATTTTCTACAATTCCATCTATCATCAAAAGAGTGCGCTTATTTTCATCGCCATAAAGACCACGCTGCGCCCAAATATTAGGAAAAACACCATGCACACGAGTAAGGTCAAACCCTGGAATATCTCTAAAAATATCATCTAAAGATTCATATCCTCGTTCTCGTATTTGTTCGGCAGTAATTACCATAATGGTAGCAGGAGCTTTACGAATACTTTGGCTACGTTTGGTTGCTGTAACAACTTGTACTTCAGTAGTTTTTTTACTTTCTAATTCATCAAGAGCAAATTTATAACGCCCTTCCTCATCTATTTGAGCAAAAAGTAAATTTGTTTGAAATACACTAAAAAGTAATAAAATATAAGTAAATATAAAAAGTAATTTTTCTTTCATTTTTTTGGAGTAAAAGAGGTAGTAAAGCAATTTGTTTTGGTAAGTATTTAAGTACCAATAAAATAAGCAATTAAATTTTAATTTTAAAGTAAATTTTAATTTTTGAAAAATTTCTTTGGTTACAGTACTTGAAGAAGCAATGATTTTTATTGGAAAACCTCTTTGTGAGTAAAATTTAAAATAGTGTGTTCTAAACTTACACACTTGATGAGATAGTGTCATCTTTTCTAAGGATAGCGTTTTTTATTTGCCTTTAATTCTAAAGCAATCCTCAACAATCTCAAAATAATTTTCAATTTTAGAAAGCAATCATGTAATTTGCATAGAAGAACAAAAAAACACACCTTCTACTTGAAAATGAAAAATATAAAAAATATAAAAATAAATCTGAATTTCAAAGTAAATACTTTGTGGTTTTTTCTGATTGCTTTTATTTTTTCTACTCAACTGATTGCTCAACCCTTCACAAAAAATATCAATAGCGAACGTGTATTAGTCTTGGATTCATTGAAAGAGGAATATGATTTAGATACTTATTTTGATGTTTTTAAGGATAGAGATAATAGTTATACCTTTGAATCTCTCAATCCTTATTCTTTTACACCTTATGGACTGCATGATATTTCAGAAGATGTAGCTACTTATTGGCTTCGTTTGAGTATCAAAAACCCTCATTATTCTACTCAAAAACTACTTATTCCAACTGGTTTTATAGACTCAGTAACCCTTTTTATAGAAGAAACAGAAGGAGTTTTTTCGACACAGTTGGGGGGGGCTTTGCTTCCTCGTTCAGAGCGAGGTATAAAAAGAGGAGGTATTTCAGTTTCTGTTTTAGAAATTCCTGCACAAACCACAAAAATATTTTTCTTCCGTCTGCATAGTAGTACGAAGTTATCTAGTCAAGATGCTCGTTATTCTTTTCGTCGTTGGTTTACAGCTTATACTTCTGAGGGTTACGAAGCTGAGTTTTTGACGGCACGTAGTTTTCATAATTTTTTTTATGGTGCTATTTGGGTAATGCTTATTTATAATTTGCTCGTTTTTATTGCGCTTAGAGATAGGCAGTATATTTTTTATGTCCTTTACAACTTCTTTATTTTTACTTATATTTTTAGTAATATCGGACAGCTTGGAGAACTTTTTTTGATGGAATATCCTCGTCTTGATGTAGGAATACGCCTTTTTAGTGGGATTTTATCAGTCTTTGCTTTGCTCATGTTTGCCAAAGACCACCTCAAAACTCTTATTTTTGCGCCACGTTGGCATAAGTTTATTCAAGTTTTAGTCTATGTAACCTTAGGAATTACCTTTCTTTATTTTTTAAGACAATGGCATTTGGGAAGAATTTTGACGACAATTATTTTACCTCTTTCTTTGATTGCGTTGCTTTTTGCTGGTCTTAAAAGTTATTATGAAGGAAACAAAAATGTAAAGTATTTTCTGTTTGGAAATTCGTTTTTTATGATTGCAATTACGATTTATTCTTTAGAACTATTGCTCCTAATTGATGCCAATAGATACTTAGAAACGATTGTTTTGGCAAGTATTACCCTTCAAATGGCTCTTTTTTCGTATGGATTGGCTGCTACATTTAATCAAACTAGAAAACAATTAATTCATAATAAACTCCAACAAGAAAAAGAAAAACAAATTCTTATAGAAACCAAAAATAAAGAATTAGAAGAAAAAGTAATTAAAAGAACAAATGAT
>DAIUBX010000076.1:0-9220 GCA_036846465.1 Bernardetia sp. | reverse complement strand
ATATTCCTTCTTTCCCTTAAAGGTGATGCAAAGATACTACTGTTTTTTAAATATTCAATAGCTAAAATGACTTTTTTTGTAATTATTTTGGCTACTCTTTCTTACTGATTGATTTTCAATAGATTAACGAATGAATTTTTTTGAAAAATAGTTGAAATTTATTTTATCAAATCTATTTTAACAAGCACAACTTACTCTATTCGATTTTTTTGATTGAATTTCTGTTTCCAGATTAACAGTATCAAAACCATTTCGGTTAAAATTTAGTTCCGTTTCTATGGCTTGGTCTATTTTTACTTGCTCTATTTTATTAGGATTTAATTTGAACTGTTTTCCTAAACGTTGATTCAAAAAATGAAAAACAATTAGTAAAGCAGAAGCCAAATACGCCAAATATTCTACTCCAATAATATATTCCTCTAATAAAATAGAAACTATAAAAAGACTGGCACAACTCCAAAGACCTATTTTAACCCAAGAAATCACACTTGTACGAGTTGCAAAAAAAACGGCTACCAATGTAATGACAATAAAGAAATAATCTAAAGAATGCCAATGCGAACCTTCAAGAAAATGAAGTGAGTTTAAATCAGAATGAGTATGTACGTGTTCTGTATGTGAAGTTGAAGTTAATACATCTCCTGCATAATACACCGAATGAAATCCCATCAAAATAGGTACAATGGCGCAATGGATAATGCACAAAAAAGCACTTATTGCTCCTATAAAGTCAGAATTTATAGTTTTAAGTCTATTTTTGAAAATTTGAAAAGGCTGATAATTGTTCATAACGTAATTTCTTGCAGTTTTTGATATATGCAAATATAGTAAATGCAACTCAGTTGCAAAAACAAAACGCTAGAAATCAATTAAAAGTTTTCTAAAAAATAAAAAATTAACAAAAATAGTTGTCTAATTTTATTTTTGCTTAATCCAAACGTCTTTTACAGCATTGAGTGCGTCTTCTGTAAGAGGTTTTGTCGTAAATTTAATTACATATTCATTTCCTACAATTCTATCTATATCACGCTTGTTGTCAGAACTAGAAAGAACTGAAATGCGACATTTTTTGTGTACCGATTCTGGCATTTGACCAAATTCATACAAGAAAATAAAACCATCAACGATAGGCATATTGATATCCAAAAAGATTAAATCTGGAAGTCTTGATGCGTCGTCTTTATTCTCTTTAAGGTATTCTAAAGCACTTTTTCCTGAATTTTTGGTAACTACTTCGTTTGCAAAGCCTGTTAGTTCGATGATGCGTTTACTGATAAAATTATCAGTATCATTATCATCTACAAGCATAACTAAGCTAATTTTATCTGTATTTTGATTTGCCATAAGTAAAAGTCTATGTCTATTCGTTATGAGTCGTTAAAGAGTCTTGAATAGACCTATTTTTTGTGAGTAGTATTTTTTCTTTGAATTATTATTTTGACACAATAATACGGATTTTTCAAAGAATTTTTCAATAGAAATAGGATTTTAGTCTAAAATAAGTTGATATATAACAAATCATTTTTTAAATCGCTATTTTTTTGTCATTTTTAAGTGAAAATTAGAATATACCAAATTAAGGAAACCTAATTTGTTAAACAAATTTTATGATGGAAAATTACGAATTTACGAACTGAAAGTCAGCGAAGCTAATTAAAAATTACGATTAGGTTATTTTGAAATTGGTAAATTAGTTAATTTTTCCCTTTTAAAGGAAAATTTTAGAATATAATAACGACACTTTTAAACGACAGCTTGGAAGCTGTCGACTACATATATGGATTTCAAAAACATTACTCTTCAAGACCTAAAAAATCGTGCTGCACAAAAAGCACAGTCCAATTCAGCACTTCCAAAAGAATTTCCTGTTTGGGAAACACCTGAAAAAATTGCTGTAAAACCTTTTTACACAAAAGAAGATGCTGCAAAATTACCTCATTTGGATTATCAAGCAGGAATTGCTCCTTTTTTGCGTGGTCCTTATCCCACTATGTACGCTGTTCGTCCTTGGACGGTTAGGCAGTATGCAGGTTTTTCGACGGCAGAGGAATCAAATGCGTTTTATCGTCGCAATCTTGCAGCAGGACAAAAAGGGCTTTCTGTGGCATTTGACCTTGCAACGCATAGAGGCTATGATTCTGACCACGCTCGTGTGGTGGGAGATGTCGGAAAAGCAGGTGTAGCGATTGATACGGTGGAGGACATGAAGATTTTGTTTGATAGCATTCCTCTTGATGAAATGTCGGTTTCGATGACAATGAATGGTGCAGTTTTACCGATTATGGCGTTTTTTATTGTGGCAGCAGAAGAACAAGGCGTTTCGACAGAAAAATTAAGTGGAACAATTCAGAATGATATTTTGAAAGAATTTATGGTTCGCAATACGTATATCTATCCACCAGAACCAAGTATGCGAATTATTGCCGATATTTTTAGATATACGGCTGATAAAATGCCAAAATTCAATTCAATTAGTATTAGTGGCTATCACATGCAGGAAGCAGGTGCGACGGCTGATATCGAACTTGCTTACACACTTGCCGACGGTTTGGAATATATCCGAAAAGGAATTGAGGCTGGACTTGATATTGATGATTTTGCACCTCGTTTGTCGTTTTTTTGGGCGATTGGAATGAATACGTTTATGGAAATTGCCAAAATGCGTGCTGGGCGTTGGTTGTGGGCAAATCTTGTCAAAGAATTTAACCCAAAAGATGAAAAATCTATGGCTCTTCGGACACATTGCCAAACTTCGGGTTGGTCTTTGACAGAACAAGACCCTTTTAATAATGTAACTCGTACCACGATTGAGGCTTTGGCTGCTGTTTTTGGTGGTACGCAGTCTTTACACACCAATTCTCTTGATGAAGCGATTGCACTTCCGACGGATTTTTCGGCTCGTATTGCACGAAATACGCAATTATTTATTCAAAACAATACCGATATTTGTAAGGCGATTGACCCTTTTGCAGGTTCGGATTATGTAGAAAACTTGACATATCAACTTGCAAATCGTGCTTGGGAACTCATTGAAGAAGTAGAATCTTTAGGAGGAATGACAAAAGCGATTGAGGCAGGAATTCCGAAATTGCGAATTGAAGAAGCTGCTGCACGAAAACAAGCACGTATTGACGGACAAAAAGATACGATTGTGGGCGTGAATAAATATCAAGTTGATGAAAATGAAGAAGGTAAAATCGAACTTGATGTTTTAGATGTCGATAATGTGGCTGTGAGAGAATCTCAACTCAAACGACTAAAAGACGTAAAAGAAAAACGAAATGAGCAAAAAGTAAAAACGGCTCTTCAAAAACTTACCGAAGCAGCACAAAACAAAACAGGAAATTTATTAGAACTTGCCGTAGATGCAGCACGAGAACGAGCTACTTTAGGCGAAATTTCTACTGCATTGGAAACTGTTTTTGGTCGTTATCAAGCACAAACCAAACTTATTGCAGGTATGTATTCAAATGAAATGGATAAAGGAAATGAAAATGGACATATAAATAGTGATTTTGCATTGGCTCAAAAACGCTCTGATGAATTTGCAGAAATTGAAGGTCGTCGTCCACGTATTTTGATTGCCAAAATGGGACAAGATGGACACGATAGAGGTGCGAAAGTAATTGCGACCAGTTTTGCAGATTTGGGTTTTGATGTCGATATAAGTCCCCTTTTCCAAACGCCTGAAGAAGTGGCAAAACAAGCTGCCGAAAATGACGTACATATTGTAGGTGCGTCCTCGCTGGCAGGTGGACACAAAACGCTTGTTCCTTCGCTGATTGCAGAACTCAAAAAAATTGGTAGAGAAGATATTATGGTTGTGGCTGGGGGTGTGATTCCTCCGAAAGACTATGATTTTTTGTATGAAAATGGCGTTTCGGCTGTTTTTGGTCCGGGAACGGTCATTGCAAAGGCTGCAATTAAGATTTTGGATGAGCTTTTGGAGGGCGAATAGAACATTTTTTATAAAATACTCCTCATCTATTTTATCAAATGAATGAGGAGTAAATAAGGCTACTTTACTTGTTCAGAAATTTCTTCGACATCTTTAACAAATTGTTTGCATCTTTCAATAATATCAATCAGAATTCTGTAATTTCTTTCTACTGTTATAGCTTTTCCTTTGTGTGCAAAACTACCTCTCTCTTTTGTCAAAGTTCTTAAATCTGTAACAATTATTCCAACCAGTAATTCTTTTACTTCTTGTGAAAAATAAAAGAGCTTTTTTTCTATTTTATCAGCAGAAAAACCATTATTTGCATCAATTATTCTATGATGCTTCTTTAACTCATTCTCTAATACAAGTAAAAACTTTTCATTTAGTCCATTTGGATCATTCTTGAATAAATTTTTAAATTTTCTATAAATGCCTTGTCTTTTTGAAAGACTCAAAATAATCATTTCCAAATTCTCTCTAATCAATTTATTTTCATTTGTACCCTCTTTAAATGTATTCAAAGAAATTATTGATTCTTTAATCAAATTTATAATTACAGCATTTACTATTTGTTGTTTCTTATATAATTCAATTGAATCTTTCAAAATTTTGACAGACAGATCTTCTAAGGTTTCTTGTATAGCAGCAAATGAAATTAATACATACGCTCTCACACGTAAAATATTATCTTCATTCAAAGGTTCAGTAGTTTGTAGAGCAGCCAATACTTTTGAATCAATCTCATAGAAGTTTCTTGCTTTTTTTATATATTTTTCTAATTCTTCGTAGTTCATACAAGTACAAGATTATTTTTTTAATAAATTATCTACAATAGCTTTTGTTCCATCTAATCTCCTAGAATAGTTACCAGATGTATTTGTAGCTAATCTAAATGAATCTTGAAATTTTCTATTACTTTCAATTTCATTAAATTTCTCTTTTACAATGTCTTTATTTTCTATTAAAAAACTTCTTTCTTGTTCATTTAAAAATGAGAAAGCAAAAACTTGAGATTCAAATAAAGCTAAATTAAATCTTCTTTGTGTAGTGAATTTTCCTACGTTTTCATCAAATATGTTTTCTAGTAAAGATACTACATCTGTTATTTTTTTATAATAAGAAATAATTTTTTCTTTATCTTCTTTCCATTCTTTGTTTAAAAGTTCCATTCCTAAATCTAGGAAGTCTTTGATACTGCCTTTATATAAATCTTTAAAAAAATAATTTGAAAACAATCTTACAAGTATTTCTACGTCAGAAAAATGATTATCTTTTGGCGTTGTTGGAGTGACTCTGTGAATAGGTTGTTCATAATTCGTTATATCTATTAAATAGTCTGTAAATTCTCCACTATACATAACTTGTCTAAGTTCTTGAAAAGAAAGTCTAACCCCACTAGCATTTAATCGGTAGAAAATATCATAAAGTATGGTTTTATACTCGTCAGGAGAATAAGATTCTTTAGGTATCTTAATTACACTTGCCAAGACTTCTGAATTATCTAATATTCTTTTTTCCTCAGCACTAAAACTTTGATAACTTTTTCCCTCTATATCAAG
This sequence comes from Bernardetia sp., assembly GCA_036846465.1. Lineage (GTDB taxonomy): Bacteria > Bacteroidota > Bacteroidia > Cytophagales > Bernardetiaceae > Bernardetia. The sequence goes on along the minus strand of DAIUBX010000076.1, from coordinate 3,721 downwards.
AACTTTATAATGGGAACGTTTTAACTTAGCTAAATTCCAAAAAGGATATTTTTCTGGATCTCTAAATCCTATTATAGCTTGAAGTCTTTGTTTTCCATCTACTATTATAAAAGAATTAGGTTTATTTGGGTCTTCTACAATGACGATATTTGGAATAGGCAAGTTTAACATTAATGATTCTATTAATTGTTGCTTTCTTTCATCATCCCATACATTACGTCTTTGAAATTTAGGATTTAACTCTATGTTACCATTAACGACTTGGGAATGAATAGTTTCAACCGTCCAGTGTCTATCCATTCTATATATATTTAGACTTGTATTTTTTACTATTTGAGAGTTTATATCTTCCCCTACTTCATTATACATTTCATTAAATAACTCTTTTTTTTCTAGTTCTTTTTTCTCTTCAATTTCAAAAAGTGTCTTTTGTTCAGTTTTTTTGGAATCCATAATATTTGGGCATTTGTTATTAAATTTAGTGCTAATATACTTAGAAATTTGCTACATTTGCAATGTAAATCCATTTTTTTTTAATTTATAAAGTTAAGCTATGTCAGAACCTGTTTTATATAATAAATCTTGTTACGGATTAAAAGAAATTGAAGATAATTCTATTGATGCTTTGGTAACAGATCCTCCTTACGGTTTAGGTTTTCAAAATCATGATTGGGATAAGGGACACGTTCCAGAAAAACAAATTTGGGAAGATACTTTGAGAGTTTTGAAACCTGGGGGATATGGAGTTGTATTTTCATTTCCTAGGTTAATGCACAGAGTTATGATAGATATGGAAGATTCTGGTTTTATCTTAAAGGATATATTATTTTGGGCAAATCTAAACGGAATGCCAAAAACAAGGAATATAGCTTTAGATATAGATAAAGAACTAGGGATAGAAAGTGAAATAGATGGACAATATAATTATACACAAGGATATGTAAAAGATGGTGCAGATTCTTATAAGGTTAAAGAAAGGAAATATAGGCGTAAACCTACCTCTGAATTGGGTAAAAAATATGCTGGAAGTGGAACAAATTTAAAGCCTGTATATGAACCAATAATTTTAATACAGAAACCTATATCAGAGTCTAACATAGCAAAAAATGTTATAAAATATGGTACAGGTGTTTTGAATATTGAAGAGGGTAGAATTCCTTATTCTTTGCAAGAAAGAGGAAAAAAAATAGGACATAACCCACATCCAATAGGACGTGTTCCTTCTCATGTTCTTAGATATGAAGAAATGAATGATAGATATGATAAGTTTTTTGTGATTCCAAAAGTAAGGAAACAAAAAGACCTTTTTAATTATCATCCAACTATAAAACCTATAGAGCTAATGTCGCATTTAATAAGCTTAGTTTCATTCAAAGGACATACTGTTTTAGATCCTTTTATGGGAAGTGGAAGTACAGCTTTAGCTGCAATAATAAAAGAAAGAAATTTCATAGGATATGAGAAAGATAAAAAATACTTTGATATTTCACAAAAACGTATTGAAATAGAACTTAATCAAAAATTGATTTGAATTAACAACCCAAAATGAACCCTCAACAATACCACATTCTAAACGGAGATGCTTTAAAAGAGCAATTTCCAAAATCTATTCAGGGCAAAATTATTGTTGCTAGAGAGGCTTTGGTCGACGGCAATGTAGAAGGAGAGAGTTTGGAGGAGTTTTATGAAACGAGAGCAAAATTTATTAGTAGCACCTATTCAGGATATACTAGAGAAGATTATTTTGAAAAAACGGTGTCTGAATTTGAGAAAATAAAGGCTATTCCTAGTGAGGTAGCTATAAATCTTTGGTTTGAAGATGATTTGTTTTGTCAAGTAAATTTTTGGTTTGTGGTTTATCTTTTGAATAAAAGTAATAAGAAACAGTCTATATTTTTAGTTCGTCCGAAAGAACACACTCACTATGGTTTTGGTGGTTTAGAGGAATCTGAATTGATTTCTATTTATGAAAATCGTTTGGCTATTACTCAAAATCAATTAGATAAAATTGCTCTGCTTTGGGAGCATTACAAAAACAACGACACCGAAAAATTACTACAAACAGCTAAAGAACTAGACCAAGAAATACCAAAAGAGTATGCTTTTATGCTTCCTGCCATCAATGCACACCTTCAACGATTTCCAAGTGAAGGAAAATTAGACAGACCTACAAAATCCCTTATTCAGATAATGAAAGATATCGAAAGTGAAGAGTTTGAACCTGTTTTTAAAGAATTTACAAAAAGAGAATCTATTTATGGTTTTGGAGATTTGCAAGTAAAACGGCTTTTTGATGAGATAAAAAAATCTTTTTTAAGACTTTCATAAAACTAATCGCTTACCAAATGTATTCTTTCGGTACTGCCCTATCGGGCTGACCTAAGTGATGAAAGTAAGGTCAGTCTCTTTAGAGCAGACCGACATAACAAGTAGATTTAAAACTTCAAACGACTTGAGAAAACGAAAATTCTCAAGTCGTTTTTTTTATTTCCTTAAAGTAAGTTATAGCATTGAAACTTCTGTCTATAATTTCATTACTTTTACAGAAGCTATTCAATAGTAAAATTCGAAGAAAATGAAGTTTACTTAATTCCAATTTATGAAAAATAAATAGGCTGTTGAGAATAGTAAAATAACCAATAAACACACAAATAAGTAAAAAATGAAATTAGACAACTATTTACGTCGAATTGATTATCGACAAAAACCACAAAACAACCTACAAACGCTTAACGAATTACACAAAAAACATATTTTTTCTATCCCTTTTGAGGATTTGGATATACATTTGAAAAAACCATTGAAGGTTGATGTAAATTCATTGCATGAAAAAATAATTGTAGAAAAACGAGGAGGATTTTGTTATGAACTCAATTTTCTGTTTTATAATCTCCTAAAAGAAATTGGATTTGATTGTCAGATTGTATCAGCAAGAATCTATGATAAAAGAGAAGTTTTGGGAGTAGAGTTTGACCATCTAGCAATTCTTGTAAAATTAGAGGAAAACTGGCTTGTCGATGTCGGTTATGGGAATCTTTTTACAGAACCTATGAAAATTCCTTCAAAAATTGACAACTATGTTTATAAAGACAGAGATGCCATTTATAAAATAAGTCAGTTAAATGAGTCAAACTATATTTTATCAGAATCAAGAAAAGGGTATAAATTCAAAAAAATCTATGCTTTCGAAACAATACCTAGAAAAATTGAAGAGTTTTATGAGCAAATTGATTTCAAACAATATTCAAATGAATCTTATTTTGTGAAAAATAAAATCTGTACCATTCCAACAGAAGAAGGCAGAATTACCTTGTTTAATAATAAGTTTATCAAAACTAAAGGACAGAAAAAAGAAGAACGCACCATCCAAAATGAGGAAGAGTTTTATCAAATTGTGAAAGAAGAATTTGATATGAATGTTTTGGAAGAAAATTTTTGTCAGAGCTAAAAACTGTAATCATTCAATTTGATAAATCAAATTGCTACACGATTTAAACGTAATGATTTGATTTATCAAGTTGTATTTCTAAACTTGTTTTTTACCCATTCAAAATACCCTTCATTTATTTCTATTTCCCAAAAAGCAATACAAGGCGTATCGTAAGAATGATTTTGTTCTAAAAAGCGAGTGACACTTTTTGCTTTTTCGGGCAATGTCTTGGCAATCAAAACTTGTTCGTTATCATTTTCAATAGCTCCCTGCCAAAAATAACAGCTTTTT
>DAIUBX010000075.1:0-9398 GCA_036846465.1 Bernardetia sp. | reverse complement strand
TTAATTCATAATTCACAACTAATAATTCACAATTCATTCCTATGTGGTCAATCATCAAAAACACCTTTCTTACGAATCGCTTTTTTTATGCGATAACGGCATGTATTTGCCTTTTTATTAGTGCTTTTTGGTTTCCTCCTTTGATGTGGATAGCCAAAATTGCCTTAGGTGCTTTGGCTGTTCTGACAACTGCCGAAGGAATTATGCTTTTTCATCCAAAAATGAAAATCAAAGCAGAGCGACTTTTAAATCCTAAACTTTCTTTAGGCGATGCAAATCCTGTTCGTTTGATAATAAAAAGTGAATATCCTTTGCCTGTGGAAGTAGAAATTTTTGATGAATTGCCTTTTCAGTTGCAAGTGAGAGATTTTGGAATTGTTACAAAATTGGAACAAGAAAAGCCAGAGGAAATTTTGTATCACGTAAAACCCACCGAAAGAGGAATTTTTAACTTTGGAGATATAAATCTCATTGCCAAAACTCAAATTGGACTTTTGCAACGTCGTGTTAAAATTCCTGCTTCTTACAATACGGCTGTTTATCCGTCAGTTATGCAAATGAAAAAATATGAATTGATGATGTTTTCGAATTTGAGTATGAAAAATGGAGTGCGTAAAATCCGTAGAATTGGACATAGTTACGAGTTTGACCAAGTAAAAAATTATGTTCGTGGCGATGATTTTAGAAGTATCAACTGGAAAGCGACCAGCCGTAGAAATGAAATTATGGTCAATCAGTACGAAGACGAACGCTCACAACCTGTTTATTTGATTTTGGATAAAAGCAGGGTTATGAAAATGCCTTTCGAAGAAATGACTTTGTTAGATTATGCTATTAATTCTACTTTGGTCATGTCAAATATTATTCTTCAAAAAGGCGATAGAGTGGGACTTATTAGCTTTTCGAATACGCTAGATTCAAGAATAAAAGCCGAGCAGCGTTCGGGACAGTTAGGGAAAATAATGGAATCACTTTACAGACAAAAAACAGAATTTTTGGAAGCTGATTATGATTTGATGTACGACGGAGTTCGTCGCTTGACAAATGGTAGAAGTTTATTGATTTTCTTTACCAATTTTGAAAGTATGAGTGCCTTAAAACGCAATTTGCCTACGCTTCGTCGTCTGAATAAATTGCATCTTTTAGTGGTTGTCTTTTTCCAAAATACAGAACTTACCGACTTTTCAAACCTTCCTACAACAGATTTAGAAGACATTTATAGCCAAACTTTAGCACAAAAATTTTTAGTAGAAAAACGCAGAATGGTAGATGAACTCAAAAAATACGGTATTCAGTCGGTTCTTACTCGTCCAGAAGATTTGTCTGTCAATACAGTCAATAAATATATGGAATTGAAGGCTAGGGGGATGATTTAATGTGAACCTTCATAAAAATGGGGTTATAAAGTAGCTAAAAAGTATGGTAATAAATTAGTTTTTAAGTTGAATTGATTCTTTTATTTTGCAGCAATTTCTGTAAAATTAACGTGATTAAAAATAATGAATGTCATTGTTTATTAATCTAACTTAATTTATTCTAATTCTATGAAAAACTATTTACTTATTTTAGTTTTACTCTCTTTTTACTCACAAATTTCTTTTGCTCAAAACAAACAAGACACTACCAAAAATCAAGAACAACCAGTTCCAATAAAAGAATATTATGAAAGTGGGAAAATTAAAGTGCAAGGTTTTGTAAAAAATAATCGGTATGATAGCACTTTTATTTCTTATTATGAAAATGGACAAATAGAAGCACAAGGAAGTTTTAAGGATTGTGTTTTTGAAACAAATGCACTTAGAATTACGGCTTTAGGTATAGGCTATTGTGGTGGTACAGAAGGAAAGAATAAAGTAATAAGAGTTTCAGATAGTAATAAGAATGGATTTTGGAAATCCTACTATGAAAATGGACAATTAAAAGTAAATGAAAATTATATTTGTGGGACTAGAATAGGACTACAACTTGAATATTATCCTTCTGGAAAGTTAAAATGTAATAGTTTTAGTAGCACAGAAAATGCTTTAACAACTTATTTTTTTGAAAATGGAAATATAGAAAGCATAATTAAATTTAATAGAGGATATGAACCACATGAAAAAAAAGATAGTGTTTTCGTAGAGATTAGAATATTAGAAACAATGAAATATTATGAAACAGGAGAGTTAGAATCTATAACCAAAGAAAGAAATGGAAATGAAGATGGAAAACAAATTTATTTTTATAAAAACGGTTTCATTGAATATAAGGAAGAATATCAGAATGGAGAGGAAAATGGAACATTTATAGATTACTATGAAAATGGAAATGCTGAATGGCAAGCTGAAATGAAAGATGGAGAATATCATGGAAAACAATATCATTGTAATCAGGAAGGAAAAGTAACAAAAATAGAAACTTGGGAAAAAGGAAAACTTATCAAAACAGAAATTCCAAATCAAGAATAGAATTCACCAAAACAAAAAAAATCCCTTCTCAAAATAAATTGAAAAGGGATTTTCTATTTTATAAAACGAGAGTTCAAATTTTATTTATTCCTCCGTCTTTTTCGTTTTTTGCTTCTTGACTTTGACAGTTAGTTCTGGCTCACCTTCTTTGTGGTCTGCCATTAGCGTATCGCCTTCTTGTACTTCGCCTCTCAAAAGTTCTTCTGCAACGGGGTCTTCCAAGTATTTTTGGATTGCTCGGTTGAGTGGTCTTGCTCCGTACTGTTTGTCAAATCCTTTTTCTGATAAAAAGTCTTTTGCAGCTTCAGAAAGCTCAACATTATACCCCAAAAGATTGATTCTGTGGAATAATTTACCCAAAGAAATATCAATAATTTTGTGAATGTCTTCTCTTTCAAGAGAATTAAAGACAATTACATCATCAAGACGATTCAAAAACTCTGGCGAGAATGCTTTTTTGAGTGCTTTTTGGATCGTATCTTTCATCATATCATCACCTACTTCTTGTTTGGCTTGGGTAGAAAAACCTACACCTGCACCAAAATCTTTAAGCTGACGAACTCCAATATTTGAAGTCATGATAATGATAGTATTTCTGAAATCTACTCTACGACCTAAGCCGTCAGTCAAGATTCCATCATCCAAAACTTGTAATAAGATATTGAAAACATCTGGGTGTGCTTTCTCAATTTCATCAAGCAAAATAACACTGTATGGTTTACGACGAACTTTTTCAGTAAGCTGTCCACCTTCTTCGTAACCGACATATCCTGGAGGCGCACCTACCAAACGAGAGATAGAGAATTTCTCCATATACTCACTCATATCGATACGAATAAGCGCATCTGGACGGTCAAAAAGATACGTAGCCAAAACTTTAGCTAATTCTGTTTTACCTACACCTGTTGGACCTAAGAAAACAAACGAACCGATTGGTTTATTTGGGTCTTTCAATCCTACACGAGTACGCTGAATAGCTTTTGTAAGTTTGACAACAGCTTGGTCTTGTCCGATAACCTTTCCTGTCAAGGCTTCTTTCATTCCCAAAATTTTCTGTCCTTCGCTTTGTGTAATACGTTTTACTGGGATTCCTGTCATCATCGCAATTACTTCTCCGATATTATCTTCTGTAACTGGATAAGTCATTTTGCGTGTTTCGTGTTCCCACTTGTATTTTGCACGTTCTAATTTTTCAATTAGGCGTTTTTCTTTATCTCTAAGTTGTGCAGCCTCTTCGTATTTTTGACTTTTGACAACTTGATTTTTTTCTACTTTTACATCTTCGATATCAGCTTCTAGTTTCGTGATTTCTTCTGGAACGTGAATATTATTAATATGCACTCTTGCACCAGCTTCATCAAGAACATCAATCGCTTTATCAGGTAAGAAACGGTCTGTGATATAACGTTCTGAAAGCGTTACACAAGCCTTAATTGCTTCTTCATCGTATTTTACGTGGTGATGATTTTCGTACTTATCTTTGATATTATGTAAAATTTGTACGGTTTCGTCTATATTAGTAGGCTCAATCATAACCATTTGAAAACGACGTGCTAATGCGCCATCTTTCTCAATATACTGACGGTATTCGTCTAAAGTCGTCGCACCAATACATTGTATTTCGCCACGAGCTAAAGCAGGTTTGAACATGTTTGAAGCATCAAGCGAACCCGATGCACCACCTGCACCAACGATAGTATGAAGCTCATCAATGAAAAGAATAATATCTCTATTTTTCTCTAATTCACTCATAACGGCTTTCATGCGTTCCTCAAACTGTCCACGGTATTTTGTACCTGCAACAAGTGAAGCAAGGTCAAGCGTAACAACACGTTTACCAAAAAGAATACGTGAAACTTTACGTTGAACAATTCGAAGTGCTAAACCTTCAGCAATGGCAGTTTTACCAACTCCCGGTTCACCTATCAAAATAGGATTGTTTTTCTTACGACGAGAAAGAATCTGAGCTACACGCTCAATTTCTTTTTCACGCCCAATAATTGGGTCTAGTTTATCGTCTTCAGCAAATTTGGTAAGGTCTCTACCAAAGTTGTCTAAAACTGGAGTACGTGATTTTTCGGTTGATTTTCCTTGAGCTCCACCTGTGCCAGACGGTTCTCTTCCACCACCAAAAATACGTCCTTCATCATCATCATCTTCAGCCGAAGAAGTGATGGGTTTGTCTGTGTGATATTGGAGCATTTCTTTTACTACTTCGTAGGTAATATTAAATTTTTCTAAAATATGAGTAGCAATACTATCCTCATCTCTCAAAATAGATAAAAGCAAATGTTCTGTTCCGATTAAATCAGCTTTAAAAATTTTTGCTTCTAAATAGGTGATTTTCAAGACTTTTTCAGCTTGACGAGTGAGGGGAATATTGGCAAGATTGCGAACATTATACGTGGCTGTACCTTGTGAATGGCGTTCGATTTCAGCTTTGAGTTCTTCAATCGTAACACCTAGTTTTTTTAAAATAGTGATGGCACTTCCTTCTCCTTCTCGTATCATACCGAGTAGAAGGTGTTCTGTACCTATATAATCATGTCCAAGCCGTAAAGCCTCTTCTCTAGCTAGAGAAATCACTTCTTTGACTCTGTCTGAAAATTTGGCTTCCATAAGCAGGTTGTATATTTTTTGTTAATTACGAATTACAAATTAAAAATTACGACTTGATAAAGTAGCGAAGCTAATTAATACGTATAAATTTATCTGACCTTCGTTTCAATTATTTTGATTAATCTTATTGAGCAAGTTGCCTTTTTGTTTTATAAATAAGCAAAAAATATCTCTTATTTGCAAGTTTGAACGGCTTAAAGCGACAAAATGTTTAACTACAATCTCAACGAATTAACTAATTAGTGAACAATTCGTGTAATTTAATAAGATAAATGAAGAAAAAACTATTTATTTTACAAAAAACAGCGTTTCAACTTATCATTTATAACTAACCACTTATCACTCTCATAGCATTTGTTCCTTCATTGAATAATAAATCCAAGATACTCAAATTATTTTCAAATGTTGAAATTAAATTTTCCTTTGAGTTATTTTGATTTTCATTACTATTTTCAAACTTATTGCCAAACGTTTGATAGTATTCTTGATGTGCAAAAATGGCAGGTTTTTTTGGAGAAATACTATTTCGCTTATCTAAAATTTGGCTATTTACTTCTTTTTCAAAACTTTCCGTTTGTTTTAGTGGAATAGAAATACGCAAAATTTTCTGACAGATAGTCAGTAGTTTGTAATTAAATTCCCATAACAAAACAGGTGGATTTTCATAAATCGGTTCTAAAAAGTCAGCATAATGAATAAAAAAAGGACTTTTTCCATACGCAGATTTTATACTTTGCCAATGCTGACGATTCCAGTCTGTTGAATAATCAATCTTTACTTCTGTAATGCGTGTTTTCTGACTTCCTTTCTGAACAGGAACAGTTAGAGCTAGTTTTCCATTTGCACCCAAAATATAAGTACGGTTTCGGTAGCTTTGTTTATTAAAGTTTTCGTTGGCTTCTAAAATTACTTCATCGGCTTGGAATAACGTTTTCCAATAATCTAAGCAAGGAAGATGATGAAGTTCTATGAGGATATTTGACATTTTTTGGAATGAGTATTTAGCAGGATGAATAAATAAAATTACGATTTTACTTTAGAAAAAAGCAATGTCTTTGTCATGATAAACTTCTTTCCCACAACTTAAAGTTTACGGTAGAGCTCACTCACTCTAAAGAGATAAGTTACATTTGAGCTATTTCTTAATCACTCTCAAATAAAATTTTTCCACTTGTTCTCTAGCCCAAGGCGTTTTACGTAAAAATGTCAAGCTAGATTTGATAGAAGGGTCATTTTTAAAACAGTTAATATTGACTTCTTTAGCCATTTTTTCCCAACCTTGTTTTTCTACTAAGGCTTCTAAAATATCGGCTAATTTTACTCCGTGTAAAGGGTCATTATTGAGAATTATTTTATCGGTTGTATCGTCCATTTTTTATGATTTTGTAGTTGTATTTGATTCTATCCAAAAATAAGAAAATAATTAAGATAATTTTTAGAAAATATTTTATAAAATGTATATTTTACTGAACCTTTTTTTTTGTGCTACGTTAAGAAGATGATTTTAGATAAAATTTTTGTATTTTTGATGAGATCAATTTTGAACTAGAAAAAATAACGAAACAAAAATCATTTTTTACGGAATTTTTAAATTATAGTTAGACTATTTTTTTAGAAAGCTAAATTTTTGTTAAATTAGCATATTATTAAATATTTCTGTTTTTGTGTAGATAAAGGCAAATTTTTATATTATTCATCATTTTTAATCTATATTATTTTTATGGCAAATTCAGATAACGGTGGTTTAGGCGTAGTAACATTCATCGCAGGACTAGCAGTAGGCGCATTAGTAGGTGTTTTGATCGCACCAGAAGCAGGTGACAAAACTCGTGGTCGTATTGCACGAAAATCAAATGACCTTTTAGAAGAATTAGAAGGACAAGTAGAAATTACGAAGCATAAAGTAAATCAGTTCAATGAATCTATGAAAGAACGTGCTAATTCGCTTGCAGCAGACGCAAAAGCAAAAGCAAACGAACTTGCAGCAAAAGCTAAAAATCAAGTTGGAAATACTCCAGCAGAGGATAGCGCAGAAGCATAATCTTTGATTTGTTTTCTCTAAAAAGGCTAAATTTATTTTTAAAGAATCTTAATCTATCCATTTATTAGATTAAGGTTCTTTTTTTTGTATTTTCGTTTTTTAATGAAATTTAATTTCAGATAGGTAGTTCATTCATCATTCACAATTCATCATTCACAATTCGACATGCAACATTTTTCATTACAACTACGAGTTTTATTCTCTAGTTTGATTTTACTTTCCTTTTTTACGGCTTGTAGTCCAGAGAAAAAACCAACAGAAACAACAGATTCTAGTACAGAAATTGATTCTACTCAAATGAATACATCTACACCTAATGACGTTCATACGTTTGCCGTTCCAGAAGATGCAAAAATTACACATTTAGACTTAAAATTAAATGTAGATTTTGATACAAAAATGCTTTCAGGTGTTGCTACTTATAACATTGAAGTTCAAAATAATATAGACAAAATCTATTTAGACACTCGCAGTCTTACCATCGAAAAAGTAGAAGTAGATGGACAGAAAGCAGAGTTTGAGTTAGCAAATGAAGTCGAACATTTAGGGCAAAAACTGACCATTCCTGTTACTTCTCAATCTAAAAAAGTAACAATTACTTATCAAACTTCTTCAACGGCAGAGGCTCTGCAATGGCTTGCGCCTTCACAAACGGCAGGTAAAAAAAGTCCATTTTTGTTTACTCAATCACAGGCTATTTTGGCTCGTACTTGGGTTCCTACGCAAGACAGCCCCGGGATTCGCTTTACTTACACAGCCGAAGTAACTGTTCCTAAAGACCTTATGGCAGTGATGAGTGCAGAAAATCCACAGCAAAAAAATGATTCTGGCGTTTATAGTTTCAAAATGGAACAACCGATTCCTGCTTATTTATTGGCTCTTGCTGTTGGTGATTTGCGTTTTCAACCAATTGGTGAGCGTACAGGCGTTTATGCAGAACCTTCTGTAATTAGTAAGGCAGCCTATGAGTTTGAAGAAGTGGACAAAATGCTAGAAGCTGCTGAAAAACTCTACGGAAAATATGCGTGGGGACGTTATGATTTAATCGTTTTGCCTCCTAGTTTTCCTTTTGGTGGAATGGAAAATCCTCGTCTTACTTTTGCAACACCTACTATTTTGGCTGGCGATCGTTCGCTTACTTCTTTAGTTGCTCATGAGTTGGCTCACTCTTGGTCTGGAAATTTGGTTACAAATGCGACGTGGAATGACTTTTGGCTCAATGAAGGCTTTACTGTTTATTTTGAAAACAGAATAATGGAAGAAGTCTATGGAAAAGATTATGCTGAAATGTTAGCTTTGATTTCCTATCAAGATTTGAAAGACGAAGTTGATGGAATGACGGCAGAAGGAAAAGCAGAAGACACAAGACTAAAATTAGAATTGAAAGACCGTAATCCAGATGACGGAGTTACTTCAATCGCTTATGACAAAGGTTTTTATCTTTTAAAACTGATTGAAAGTACTGTCGGACGTGAAAAATTTGATGTTTTTTTGAATAAATATTTTACAGAATATGCTTTCAAAACAACAAATACAGAAGACTTTTTGACATATTTAGACAAAAATCTTTTATCACAAGTAGAAGGTTCGATGGAAACAATTAATCCAAAACAATGGATTTATGAAACAGGAATTCCTTCTTCTATTCCAAAAATTCAGTCAGAACGTTACGACAAAGCAATCGCAGCAGCGCAATCTTGGAAAGACGGAACACCAGCAGTACAGTTAGATATAAAAGATTGGGCGTATCAGCAATGGTTGTTTTTCCTTCGTGCTTTGCCAAATGATTTGACTTCGCAGCAAATGGGCGAATTAGACAAACAATTCAAGTTTTCAGATACAGGAAATAATGAAGTTTTGGGAGAATGGTTGATAAAAGTAGCTCACAATCAATATGAAAAATCATATCCACAAATGCGTAAATTCTTAGTCAACGTTGGAAGAAGAAAATTTTTAAGTCCGATTTATGGACAGCTTGTAGGCAATGAAAAAACACTTTCTTTAGCAAGAGATATTTTTCAAGAAGCAAAACCAAATTATCATTTTGTAGCTTCTTCTAGTATTGAAAAAATGATAGCAGAGAAGGAAGGTAAATAAATATTCTCAATAGTAAGTAATGATGCAAAATTACTTGTATGTTATCTTGTATTTTAAATTGGTCTAGTAGGTCTGACCAATTGAAAATAAGCATTTAAGCAATGAAAAAGGCTTATTTTGTTCAAGTCAGACCTACGTACAATGTTGTCATCTTAAGAGTTTTATGTATTGCTCGTGAGGACACGAGCAATGGT